>DASYUQ010000015.1 GCA_036001065.1 Candidatus Methylomirabilota bacterium | reverse complement strand
GTGGAGCGGCTGGGCGGTCATGCCCACTACGCGGTCACGGCCGAGGAGGCGCGGGACATCATCCTCGGGATCGCCAAGCGGGCGGGCGCGCGGATGGCGGTCAAGACCAAGTCGATGGCGACCGAGGAGATCGAGCTGAACGAGGCGCTGGCCCACGCCGGGATCACGCCGGTGGAGACGGACCTCGGCGAGTACATCATCCAGCTCGCGCACGAGAAGCCCTCGCACATCATCGTGCCGGCAATCCACAAGACCAAGGGGCAGGTAGCCGAGCTGTTCTCGCGCGAGCTCAAGCGTCAGGTCGCCGCCGATCCCGAGGTCCTCACGCGGATCGCGCGCGACGAGCTGCGCGACAAGTTTCTCCGGGCCGAGGTCGGGATCACCGGGGCCAACTTCGCGGTGGCCGACACGGGGACGGTGGTGCTGGTGACCAACGAGGGAAACGGACGGATGGTGACCTCGCTGCCCCGCGTGCACATCGCGGTGATGGGCGTCGAGAAGGTCGTGCCCTCGATGACCGATCTGATGATCTTCCTTTCCATCCTGGCCAAGAGCGCGACGGGGCAGAAGCTCTCCGTCTACACCACCCTCATCCAGGGACCGCGGCGGGCGGGCGAACTGGAGGGCCCTGACGAGTTCCATCTCGTGCTCCTCGACAACGGGCGCATCAAGCAGCTGGCCGGGCCGCTGCGGGAGGCGCTCTACTGCCTCCGCTGCGGCGCCTGCCTGAACGTCTGCCCGGTCTACCGCCAGATCGGCGGCCACGCCTACGGCTACACCTATCCCGGGCCTATCGGCATTCTGTTGACGGCCATGCTGCACGGCCAGGGGTCGGTCAAGGAGCTGGCCCACGCCTCGTCCCTCTGCGGCGCCTGCGCCGATGCCTGTCCCGTGAGGATCGACATTCCCCGCATGCTGATCGAGCTGCGCCAGGGCGGCGTCCAGAGCAGGACCGCGCCCTGGGCCGAACGGATCGCGTTCCAGGCCCTGGCCCGCCTGCTCACCCGGCCAGCGCTCTATCGCCTGTCGGCGCGCCTGGCGCGGCTGCTGCAACGCCCCTTCCTGCGCGATGGCGCCATCCGCCGGCTGCCGCTCCTGTTCGGCCGCTGGACGCGGACGCGCGATCTGCCGCCGGTGGCGGCGCGCACGTTCTCCGAGCGCTGGGCCGAGCTGGAGCGCGAGTCATGACTCGACAAGAGTTCTTCGCCCGGATCCGCGGGGAGATGAGGAAGACCTCGGGTCTCTTCGCCGCGTCCGTGACCGAGCGCCCCGCGCACCCCCAGCGGATCGCCGAGACCCTCCGCCGCGAGCTCTCCGAGCGCTGGCCGGAGACCCTGAAGGTCTTCAGGCGCGAGTTCGAGCGCGTCGGCGGTATCTTCTACCGCGTGCCGTCGCTCACCGAGGTGCCGGAGATCGTGGGCACCCTGGCCCGAGAACGGGGCGCGCGCCGCGTGATCACCTGGCACCCCTCGGCGCTCCGCGCCGATCTCAGCGCCCCGCTGATGGCGCAGGATCTCGAGGCCCGCCTCATGCCACCCGGCGGGCTCCCGGAGGCCGAGCGGAACAGGCTGCGGGCCCACGTCGCCGAGGCCGACCTCGGCCTCACCGGCGTCGACCTGGCGGTGGCCGAGACGGGGACGCTGGTGCTGGTGTCGGGCGCCGGGCGCCCGCGGTCCACCTCGCTCCTGCCGCCCTACCACGTCGCGGTCTTCGATCGGACCGCGCTGGTCGAGTCGCTCCAGCAGGTCGGCGTCTTCCTGGAATCGTGGCATGAAGGCCAGCCGCCAGGGTGGCGGGGCGGCGCCATTCACTTCATCACGGGGCCCAGCCGCACGGCTGACATCGAGCTCACCCTGACCCGCGGCGTGCACGGACCGAAGGAGGTGCACGCCATCTTCGTGGACGCGCCGCTCGTTGGCTGACCGGTACTTCTCACCCGCCGAGGTGGAGGCGCTGATCCCTGCGCTCATGGAGCTCATGGAGCGCGTGATGGCGGGGCACCGGGAGGCCGGCGCCGTGCGGGAGCGCATGCATGCCGAGCAGCGGCGCATCATGCTGGTGGGCGGCGCCGTCCTCGACCGAGAGGCGTGGCGGGCGGAGCGCCAGCGCCTCGAGCGGCTCGTCGAGCAGACCCAGGAGGCGCTCAACGAGATTCTGGCCCTGGGGGGCGTGCCCAAAGACCTGGAGCTGGGCCTCGTCGACTTCCCCCATCTGCGCCGCGGCCAGGAAGTGAACCTCTGTTGGAAGCGCGGCGAGCACGAGATCCGCTACTGGCACGGCCTCGACGAAGGCTACGCCGCGCGGAAACCCCTCTGAGCGCGATGGCCTACCGCGCAGTGCTCTTCGATCTGTTCGACACGCTGGTGAACTTCGACCGCGAACGCCTGCCCGCGATCCAGCTCGACGGCCGCGTGGTCCGCTCCACCGCCGGGCACCTGCATCCGCTCCTCCAGGCCCTGGCGCCCCAGGTGACGCTCGACGCCTTCTATGCCGCCCTCAGCGAGAGCTGGCAGGAGGCCGAGCGCCGGCGGGCGATCGATCACCGCGAGGTCCCGGCCTCCGAGCGCTTCTCCGAGCTCTTCCGCTGCCTGGGCCTCGACGCGACCGCCTGTCCGCGCGCCGTGATGCAGAGCCTGCTGGAGACCCACCGGCGCGAGCTCTCCAAGGTCGCGGAGTTCCCCGGCCACCACGGTCCGCTCCTGGCCGATCTCGCCCGGCGGTACCGCCTGGCCGTCGTCTCCAACTTCGACTACACGCCGACGGCCCTCGGCATCCTCGAGACGGCCGGCGTCGCCGACCTGTTCACCGCGGTCGTGGTCTCGGATGCCGTCGGCTGGCGCAAGCCCGCGCCGGCGATCTACCATGAGGCCCTGCGGCGGCTCGGGGTCGGACCCGGGGAAGCGCTGTTCGTCGGCGATCGCGCCGACATCGACGTGCTGGGTGCCCAGCGTGTTGGCATGCACGCCGCATGGCTCAACCGCGAGGGCCTGGCGCTGCCGCCGGAGGTGGCGCCGCCCCGGTTCGAGATCCGCGACCTGGCCGAACTGCGGGGTATCCTGGCGGCGGAGGACCGCATCTAATATGACGGATGTGCGAGCCGCAGGACGGCCGGGGGCTGGGGCTCCCGCGTCCGAGGCGAGCCGATGAACCGAGTCGTGCGAGCCGCAGGACGGCCGGGGCCGCTGGGCGAGCCGCAGGGCGGCCAGGAGCTGGCGACCCTGCGCCCGAGGCGAGCGAACCTAGAGAGTCCTGGCCGTCCGAGGCGAGCTTAGAGTAAGGAGGCACGAGGACGATGACGACGCGCAAGGTGATCATCGTCGGCTCCGGACCGGCGGGCTACACGGCAGCCATCTATGCCGCCCGGGCCAACCTGGCGCCGCTCATGTTCACCGGCGTGCAGTCCGGCGGTCAGCTGATGCTCACCACGCTGGTCGAGAACTATCCCGGCTTCGTCGACGGCCTCATGGGGCCGGAGCTGATGGAGACGTTCCGCAAGCAGGCCGAGCGCTTCGGCACCGAGATGATCGCCGAGGACGTGACCGCGGTGGACTTCGGGCGCCGGCCCTTGCGGGTGCGGGTGGGGGAGACGGAGTACGAGAGCCACACCGTCATCATCGCCACCGGCGCCTCGGCCAAGCTGCTGGGGCTCGACAACGAGATGAAGCTCATGGGGCGCGGGGTCAGCACCTGCGCCACCTGCGATGGGTTCTTCTTCAAGGATCAGGACATCATGGTCGTGGGCGGCGGCGATTCCGCGATGGAGGAGGCGCTCTACCTCTCGCGTCTGGGCCGGGCGGTCACGGTCGTCCACCGGCGGGACGCGCTGCGGGCCTCCAAGATCATGCAGGAGCGCGCCTTCAAGAACCCGAGGATCTCGTTCGTGTGGAACAGCACCCTGGATGACATCTTCGACGTCCGCCGGGGCAAGGTCACGGGCGTGCGGCTCAAGAATCTCGCCACCGGCGACCTCACCGAGCGGACGGTGGACGGGCTCTTCATCGCGATCGGCCACGAGCCGAACACCCAGATCTTCCGGAGCCAGGTGGACCTGCTGCCCAACGGCTACATCAAGGTCGTCCCCGGCACGACGCAGACCTCCGTTCTGGGCGTCTTCGCCGCCGGCGACGTCCAGGACTACGTCTATCGCCAGGCCGTCACCGCCGCCGGGACGGGGTGCATGGCCGCGCTCGAGGCCGAGCGCTACCTGGAGGCCACCCAGCCGCACTGAAACCGGGCGGCCGGGGGCGCGCAGCTGTCCTCGACCACGCGACGGACGCTGTTCGTACGGCGGTGGCACAAGACCCAGAAGTTACGAGTCTCGGACGGCTGCCCGCCCTCGGCCGTCAGGTCCCGACGCGCAGCGAAGCCCCGAGGTCTCTCAGCAGCGCGATCGTGGAGAGGTAGGAGAGCTTGCCGGTGCGCGGGTTCTCCGACGGGACGTTTTCGATCTCGACCGCGAGCCGACCGAACTCGCCCTCCATCGTGACCCGGTGCACGTTCATCTGGAGGCCCGGCACCGCATAGATGCGGATCCGGGTCTTGTCAGGGCCGATCCCCGCCAGCGACAGCGCGGCCAGCACGTTGACGTTCGCCGGGAAGGCCCGGCAGGCCTCGGTGGCGGCCCCCTCGAAGATGAGCGTCTCGGCCGTGATCGCGTCCAGGTCGATCTTGCTCTGCACGATCCACGGCGCCCCGGCCAGCCCCCGCGGGGGCTTGCGCGTCTCCATCGTCACCGCGGTGACGGTCCCGACGCGCGCGCCCTTGACGCCGTCGAGACCGGCGATGGCGGCCGAGGGCACGTAGATCCGACAGCGGTTGGCTTCCGCCAGCGCGACCCAGTCCCCGCGTCCGAGGAGTCCGCCACAGGAGAGCACGACCAGATCGCGCCCGGCGCCCAGCGCCTTCGGCGCGATCTCCTCCAGATGGGCCTGCGTCGAAGCCTCGACGATGAGCTCGGAGGCGGCGATGAGGTCGTCGAGGGGCAGGAAGGGCGGGCGCCCGGCGAGCCCGTGGAGGAAACGATCGGCGCGCCCGCGGTCGCGGGCCAGCGCGCCGGCGAGCCTGAGGCCTGGAATCCCCGCGTCCAGCGCGCGGCACACCGCGCGGCCGATGGCGCCGAGGCCGACGACACCGACGTTGCGCGTCTTCATCATCGGCTCGCCTCGGACGGGCGGGGCTTTCCAGTTTCGCTCGCCTCGGGCGCAGGGGTCCCAGCCCCTGGCCGCCCTGCGGCTCGCCCAGCGGCCCGCCGCCGTCCTGCGGCTCGCGTCTTGTTCATAGGCTCGCCTCAGACGGGCGGAGCCCAGCCCGCCGCCGTCCTGCGGCTCGCGCTACTATTTTCACGGCGACGGCATGATATCATGCCGCCAGAGCGGCGAATGAGACGAGCCGACGCCCTGGGCGAGTCGCTCGAGCGGCTCTATCGCGAGTTCGACTACGCCGCGCGTGTCGGGCGCGACGCCATTCAGTTCCCCCTCCGCTACGCCGATCCCCGCGACCGCGAGATCGTCAGCCTGCTCACCGCGTGCCTGGCCTACGGCCGGGTGGAGCTGTTCGGGCGGGCGCTCGACGGCGTGCTGGCGACCATGGGCCCGTCGCCGGCCGCCTTCGTCTCCGGGTTCGAACCTCGCCGCGACGCCGGCGCGTTCGCGGGCTTCCGCTATCGCTTCAACCGCCCGCGTGACCTCGTCGCGTTCTGCATCGCCACCCGAGACCTGCTCGCCCGCCACGGCACCCTCGAAAAGTGCTTCCTGGCGGGCGACGGCGACGGGCGGGGGCCCATCGGGCCCGCGCTGGAACGCTTCGTCCGCGCCTTCCTCGACGCCGATCTGCGCGAGGTCTTTCCGCGGGGCCGGCTCTCCCGCGGCTACCGCCACCTGTTTCCGGTCCCGTCGGCCGGGGGCCCGTGCAAGCGCCTGCACCTGTTCCTCCGCTGGGTGGTCCGGCGCGAGCCACCCGACTTCGGTCTCTGGACCTCCCTCTCGCCGTCGCGGCTCCTCATCCCCGTCGACACTCACGTCGAGAACATGAGCCGCGCCATCGGGCTCACTCGACGCCGCAGCCGGACCTGGCGGATGGTCGAGGAGATCACCCGGCGCCTGGCCCGCATCGACCCCGTGGATCCGGTGAAGTACGACTTCGCGCTCTGTCACAAACGGATGTCGGGCGACTGTCGCGACCGCCGTGATCGCGTCGTCTGCGGGCCCTGCGGCCTGCGCGGCGTGTGCCGGCACTGGAGGGGGCACCGTGCTTGAACTCGGGCTCATCGTGGGGGGGCTGATCATCGGCGCGGGCCTGGCGTGGGTCGTGGCCCGCGGCCAGTTCGTGGCGGCGGCCCTGGCCGAGCGGGAGGTGCTCGGCGCGCGCCTCGCCGCGACCGAGGCCCTCGGGGACGAGCTGCGGAAGCAGCTCACCCAGCACGACCTGGAGGTATCGGAGTTGCGCCATGCGCTCGAGGACGAGCGGACGCTGCGGGCCCAGGCGGAAACGCGGTGGGAGGCGGCTCGCCAGAACCTGGAGGAGCAGCGACGGCTGCTCGACCAGGCCCAGGGGCAGCTCGGGGACGTGTTCAAGGCCTTGAGCGCCGACGCCCTTCGGGAGACCAACTCGGAGTTCCTGGCGCTGGCCAAGGAGCGTCTGGAGGCCGAGCTGGGACGGCGCCAGGAGGCCCTCGACAACCTGGTGCGTCCGCTCCAGGAGGCGCTCGGGCGGTACGAGGTGCAGCTCCGCGAGCTCGAGGCCAGCCGCCAGCAGGCCTACGGCAGCCTGGAGGCGCAGGTGCGCACGCTGACGCTCCACAGCGCCGAGCTCCAGCGCGAAACGGGGAACCTGGTCACCGCGCTCCGCACGCCCAACGTGCGCGGGCGGTGGGGGGAGATCACGCTCCACCGCGTGGTGGAGCTGGCCGGGATGACGGCGCACTGCGACTACGTCGAGCAGGTCACGGTGGAGGGGGAGCACGGGCGCTTGCGCCCCGACATGGTCGTGCACTTGCCGGCCGGACGCCAGATCATCGTGGACGCCAAAGTTCCGCTCTCCGCCTATCTCGACACGGTGACCGCGAAGACGCCCGAAGAGCGCGCCGCCGCGCTGGCCCGCCACGCCCAGCAGATGCGCCAGCACATGACGGCGCTGGCCGCCAAGGCCTACTGGGAGGAGTTCGGCAAGGCCGCCGAACTGGTGGTCATGTTCATCCCCGGCGAGGCCTTCGTCGCCGCGGCGGCGGACGTCGATGGCTCCCTGATCGAGGACGGCATGGCCCGGCAAGTGGTGATCGCCACGCCCACGACGCTCATCGCGCTGCTGCGCGCCATAGCCTTCGGCTGGCGGCAGGAGCAGATCACGACCAACGCCGAGGAGATCAGCGAGCTGGGGCGCCAGCTCTACGACCGTCTGCGGATTCTGGGTGAGCACTTCGACGAGGTCGGGCGGTCCATGGCACGCGCCACCGCCGCGTTCAACCGCGCCGTCGCCTCGATGGAATCGCGGGTGCTGCCGGCGGCGCGGAGGTTCCGGGAGCTCGGGGCGGCCACCGGCGGGGAGATCCCGGTCCTCGAAGCCCTGGACCTGCAGCCCCGGGAGTTGAACGCGCCCGAGTTTCCGCGCCAGCTCAACGCCCCCGAACTGGCGCCTTGATCCTCACCGCCGTCGACTGGGCGGTGATCGTCGCCTACTTCGCGCTCTCGGTGACGGTCGCGCTCGTCTACTGCCGGCGGGCCGGGGCCTCGTCGGAGGAGTTCTTCCTCTCCGGCCGCGCTATTCCCTGGTGGCTGGCCGGGACGTCCATGGTCGCGACGACCTTCGCCGCCGACACGCCGCTGGCGGTGACGGGCCTCACCGTGAAGCACGGGATCGCCGGCAACTGGCTCTGGTGGTCCATGGCCATGAGTGGCATGCTGACGGCGGTCTTCTACGCGCGCCTCTGGCGGCGGGCGGGCGTGATGACCGACGCCGAGTTCGCCGAGATCCGCTACTCGGGCGGGCCGGCCGCCTTTCTCCGCGGCTTCCGGGCCTGCTACCTGGCGCTGGCCGTCAACTCCATCATCATCGGCTGGGTGACGGCGGCGATGGCGAAGATCCTCGGCCTCACCCTCGGCGTGGGGAAGTGGCAGGCGACGATCGGGCTCTTCGTGCTGACGGGGCTCTACTCGGCGCTCGCGGGGCTGTGGGGGGTCCTCGTCACCGACTTCTTCCAGTTCGCCCTCGCCATGGCCGGCTGCATCGCGCTGGCGTTCTTCGCGCTGGGCGCGGTAGGCGGGATGAGCGGCCTGCTGGCCGCACTCCACGCGCGCTTCCCCGACGACGCGCCGCTCCGCCTGGTCCCCGATCTCGATTCGGCCTGGATGCCGGCGATGACGTTTTTCGTCTACGTCGCCGTCAACTGGTGGGCCTCCTGGTACCCCGGCGCCGAGCCGGGCGGGGGCGGGTACGTCGCCCAGCGGATCATGTCGGCCAAGGACGAGCGCCACGCGCTGCTGGCGGCGGTCTGGTTCAACATCGCCCACTACGCGCTCCGACCCTGGCCCTGGATCATCGTGGCGCTCGTCTCGATGGTCCTCTACCCGGGACTGGCCGACCCGGAGTCGGGATACGTGCGCGTGATGGTCGATGTCCTGCCGCCCTTCTGGCGCGGCTTCCTCCTGGCAGCGTTCTTCGCGGCGTACATGTCCACGATCTCCACCCAGCTCAACTGGGGCGCCTCCTATCTCGTCAACGACGTCTACCGCCGCTTCTGGGCACCGGGGCACCCGGAGACGCACTACGCAACGGTCGGCCGCGTGGCCACCGTGGGGATGATGGCGATCTCGGGCGTGGTCACGTACTACATCGGCTCCGTGGAAGGCGCCTGGAAGTTCCTGCTGGCGCTCGGCGCCGGCACCGGGCTCGTGTACCTGCTCCGCTGGTACTGGTGGCGCGTCAACGCCTGGTCGGAGGTGAGCGCGATGACCGCGGCGCTGGTCGTGTCGCTCGTCGTCCAGTTCGCCTTCGGCCTCAGCGCCGACGATCCGCGGGCCTTCGCCTGCCTTCTGCTCATCACGACCGCGGCCACGACCGCCGTCTGGCTCCTGGTGACCTTCCTCACCCCGCCGGAGTCGCCCGAGCGCCTGCGCCGATTCTATGCGCGGGTGCGGCCAGGGGGCCCGGGTTGGTGGGCGGTCGTCCCGGAGGCGAGAGCGGACGGCGGCCTGGGCGCGGGTCTGATCCAGTGGGTGATCGGGTGTGTCGTGGTGTACCTGGGGCTCTTCGGGATCGGCGCGCTCGTGCTCGGAAAGCTCGTCGCCGGCGGCAGCGCCGTGGTCGTCGGCGCGTTGCTCGCCGCCTATCTCTGGCGCGCCGCCGCCGAAGGCCCGTCGCGCCGGCGGCCCCAAGCCCGCGTGGTATCATAATGAGACCTGACAGGGTTCGAGGAGATCGATGACGAACATCCCCATCCAGGTCTACGGAATCAATCTCCTGGTCCGGCTCTTGCCCGAAGGCCCCGCCGACGTCCGCGTGCACTGCCCGAAGGGCTCGCCGATCCGCTACGGAGAGGTCGTGGCGCGGGGGGATGGCTTCGACGAGGGCGCCAACGCGTTCCGGGAGATGCCGGGTCTCAAGACGATCGTCGCCTTCGAGGAGAGCGCCGAGGAGGTCGAGGGCCACTACTTCTACGTGGCCGGCGAAGAGTACCGCGTCATCCGCCTGGACGCGGTGATCCTGTCCTTCCCGCACGAGTAGTCTGCCCGAGTGGCGGTCGGACCTCGCATCGAAGGGGCGCTCGCCCACATCGACGAAGCGGAGTTGGTCGCGCTGACGCGCGACCTCGTCCGTATTCCGAGCGTGGTCCGTCCCGATGACCCTCACACCACCGAGGTGGCCGTCGCCCAGTACATCGAGCGCTGGTTCGTCAAGGAAAGCCTGAACGTCGAGATCCAGCCGGTCGCCCCGGGTCGGCCCAACGTCGTCGCCTGGCTGGGCGACAAGGGCGAGGGACGGAGCCTGCTGCTGGAGGGGCACACCGACGTCGTCACCGAGGGCGATCCGACCGAGTGGCGCTACCCGCCCTTCAGCGGCGAGCTTGCCGACGGTCGCATCTGGGGGCGCGGCGCCGCCGACATGAAGGGTGGCCTGGCCGCGGCGATGATCGCGGCCGCGGCGATCAAGCGGAGCGGCGTGCCGCTGGGTGGCCGTCTCGTAGTCGGCGCGCTGGTCGACGAGGAAGGGGACATGCTGGGCGTCAAGCACCTCTGTGCGACGCCGATCGGCCAGGAGCTGGACGCCGCCATCATCTGCGAGCCCGAGCAGAACCAGCTGTGCCTGGAACAGCGCGGCGTGGTGTGGGCCCGGGTCCTGATCCGCGGCCGCATGGCCCACGGCGCCATGCCGGAGGCGGGCGTGAATCCGATCGCGGGGCTGGCGGCGCTACTCCACCAGGCACCCCGCCTCGAGCGCCGGCTGCGTCGACTGTGCCGGCGCAGCCGCTATCTCCGTCCGCCCACCGTCACGGCGACGGTGGTGCAGGCGCCCGTTCACGGCGCGCCCCAGTCGAACGTCATCCCGTCGGCGGCTCAGGCGACGCTGGACATCCGTCTCACGCCTGGGCCGGACGAGGCCGTGGTCTCGGCCGAGATCG
The DNA here is from genome assembly GCA_036001065.1 of Candidatus Methylomirabilota bacterium. Taxonomy (NCBI): domain Bacteria; phylum Methylomirabilota (SeqCode); species Candidatus Methylomirabilota bacterium. Next base: position 25,776 of record DASYUQ010000015.1, on the reverse strand, counting down.
AGCGCGCCTGTCGCGCCGCCGCGGCGAGTGTCCCCGGCCTCAGCGTCGAGTGGCGGGCCCTCGACGGCTTCCGCCTGCCGACTACGGTGGACCGGCGCGAGCCTCTGGTGCGCGCCATGATGACGGCCGTCCGCCAGGCGACGGGACGCCGCCCGGTCCTGGGCGGCGTGCCGGGCTCCACCGACGGCACGATTCTTCGCATGAGGCGGGGTATCCCGATCGTGACGTGCGGCCCCGGGAACCGGCTCATCGCGCACCAGGTGAACGAGTGCGTCGAGATATCGGACTTGGTCGATGCGGCAAGGATTTATACTGCGTCCGCTTTGAACTTCCTCAATATATGAGCGCGGACGCACCCCGGCTCCGATCCATCGAGGTCTCCCCCGTCGAGCACGAGGGAGAGCGGCTCGTCGCGCTCCGCGACCCGGCCGGCTACACGGCTTCGGTCTTGCTCCTGCCGCTACCGCTGCTGGAGGTGCTGGCGCTCTTCGATGGCCAGCACTCGATCCTCGATATCCAGGCGGAGCTGGCCCGGCGCCATGGAGAGATCGTGCCGCGAACTGGCATCGAGGAGGTCATCGCGGCGCTGGACGAGCACGGGTTCATGGAGAGCGTGCGGTTCGCGGCCCGGCGGGGGGCGATCGACGGGGCGTTTCTCGCGGCCGCGGTCCGGCCGGCGGCCCACGCCGACAGCGCCTACCCCGCGGATCCGGAGGAGCTTCGCCGGGCGATGGACGCCTTCTTCACGACCTCCGGCGGGCCCGGCGCGATCGACCGCACGGCCGCGCGTGCCGACGGGCTCCGAGCTGTGATCGCGCCCCACATCGACTACCACCGCGGCGGGCCCGCGTACGCGTGGGCCTACCGCGACCTGGCCGAGCGGAGCGACGCCGACCTCTTCGTCATCTTCGGCACCTGTCACGCCGGGATGCCCGACCCGTTCGCGCTCACGCGGAAGGACTACGACACGCCGTTCGGGCCGGCCCCCGTCGATCGTGACTTCGTCGAGCGGCTCGCCGCGCGCGCGGGCCAGGACTGCTTCGCCTCCGAGGCGGCGCACCGCGTGGAGCACTCGATCGAGTTCCAGGCGGTCTTCCTCCGCTACCTCTCCGCCGGGCGGCGGGACATCGCGATCGTCCCCGTCCTCGCCAGCTTCGCCCACGAGGCGCTGGCCGAGCGCCGCCGCGTCGAAGACGATCCACGCGTTCCCAGATTTCTCGAGGCGCTGGGTGAGACGATCGCGGCCAGCGGACGCCGCGTGGCGCTCATCGCCGGAGCCGACCTGGCCCACGTGGGGCCGCGCTTCGGCGACCCCCAGCCGGTCTCGCCGAGCGAGCTCGGCCGCATCGAGCGGGAGGACCGCGCCATGCTGGGGGCGGTGGAGAGCGGCGATGCCGGCGCCTTCTTCGACTCGGTCGCGAGCGACAACGACCGGCGGAGGATCTGCGGGCTCTCCCCGATCTACGCCCTCTTGCGCGCGCTCGGCGGCGGCGCGGGGGCCCTGCGGCACTATGGCCAGTGGCCGGATCCTCGCGGCGTCGTCAGCTACGCCAGCGTGGTGTTCTGATGGCCACGCCCGAAAGCGAGAGGAAGCTCCCCCGGCTCCGCATCGACGTCGACGGCGATTGGCTCGACGACGGCGTCGAGGTCACGCATCCGGGAGTCCTGGCGAACCTGCGCGCGACCCTCCGGCGAGACCCCCAGGGCTACTTCATCCAGACCCGGGTGCGGATCCCGGTGGAGGTGGACGACGTTCCCTGGGTCGTCGCGCGGGTCGAGCTGAGCGGCGAGCGGCTGCACGCCGTCCTCAACGACGGCACCGAGACCGACGTCGATCCGGCGACGATCAGGCTCGGCGCCGGCAACGTCCCCTACTGCGCCGCCAAGGGCGCCGGCTTCGAGGCGCGCTTCAGCCGGGCCGCGGCGTTCCAGCTGCTGGCGCTGGCGAACTATGACGAGCGGACGGACGAGGGGACCCTGCGCCTAGGCGGCCGCGAAGTCCCCCTGAGGCGACCCGCGTGACGGGGAGGACCGTCGTGGTGGGACTCCTGGCGGCGGGGCTCGCCCTCGCCGCCGGGGCCTGGTGGCTGCGCGGCGAGGGTGCAGGCCCGGTGACCATCGACAGCATCGGCGATCGGGTGCAGGCGGTCCCGCGGGGGCGGCTGCCCGTCTTCGCCGCGAAGCCCGAGGTGGCGGAGCTCTACCGCTTCGCGGCCACCGAGGGCGACTGGGCGGCCTCGGTGCCCTGCACGTGCGGGTGCGCGGAGCTGGGCCACACCTCCAACCGCGCCTGCTACATCAAGGCGGAGACCGCCGAGCGCGTCACCTTCACCAGCCACGCCGCGACGTGAAGCCTCTGCATGGACATCACGCGTGACGTGATGCGGCTCCGGGCGGAGGGTCAGTCGCGCGCGGCGGCCCGCGCCGCGATCGACGCGAAGTATCTCCGCTCCGGCCGCCCGACCCCCACGCCGCCGCCCTGAGGCTCGCGCGAAAGTTGACAGGTCAGACCCGCGGTCGGTAGTGTACCGGCGCGGAGGGAGCACGGGCATGAGGATCGACGAGTACAAGTGCGTCGCCTGCGGCAACTGCATCCCGGTCTGCCCCGTCGGCGCCATCTATATCGATCCGGCGATTGGCCGGGCGCGGGTGAATCAGGCCGAATGCGTCGAGTGCCACGCCTGCTATCGGGGCATGTCGAAGGAGCATCTCTTTCCCCCGATGGTCCGGGGCATCCGGCGGGTGGCCAAGGGGCTCCGCTTCCGCTTCGATCCCGAGCCCGACATCTGCCCCACCGACGCGTTGACGCCGCAAGCCCTCACCTGGCCGCGCATCGTACGGCGGGCCTTCTCCGATCCCCAGGTGCCGCACGAGTCCACCGGTATCCACGGGCGCGGCACCGCCGAGGTCAAGACCAACGACGTGACGGGGCGGGTGAAGGAGGGCGAGGCGGGGTTCGTCATCGAGTTCGGGCGGCCAGGCCTCGGGGCCTGGTTCCGGGAGATCCAGGAGATGACGCAGGCGCTCGCCGCGCTCGGCGTCGAGTTCGAGAAGAAGAACCCGGTGACGTCACTGATGACCGATCAGGTCCGGGGCCTGATCCGGGAGGACATCCTGGGGGAAAAGGTGCTGTCGGCCATCGTCGAGCTCAAGACCGGCCTGGAGCAGGTGCCCACGGTGCTCCGCACCATCCGCGGGGTGTCGCGGCGCCTCGAGACGGTGGTCGCGGTGGGGGTGTCGACGAGGTGCGACGAGCAGGGCCAGGACCGGCTCCGCGCGCTGCTCGAGGCCGAGGGCTACCCGGCGTACCGCGGCAAGACCAATCTCGGGCTGGGTCACGCCACGGTGGATGTGCGAGCCGCAGGACGCCGGTGGGCTGGGCCCCGCCCGTCCGAGGCGAGCCTATGAATCCGATCGTGCGAGCCGCAGGACGCCGGTGGGCTGGGCCCCGCCCGTCCGAGGCGAGCCTATGAATCCGATCGTGCGAGCCGCAGGACGGCCCGGGGCCCCCGCGCCCCAGGCGAGCCTCCGAACTGGAGTCTGACGATGACCAACACGCTGCATCGCTTCAGCGAGCACTACGCCTTCGAGCCGAAGCCGAACCCCGCTCCCGTCGAGGACGACTTCATCGTCTTCGCCATGGCCACCCGGGGCGTCAACGACGACGGGCTGGTGGACAAGTACCGGACCTTCGCCCGGCTCGCGCTCGCGCACAATCCGGTGAACGTGGGCGATGCCACCAAGGGTGGGATCTACCGGCCCCAGCCGGCGCTCAACCCGTTGGCCCACTGGAAGCGGGACGACCGGCCGGACCCCGAGCGCCTCATCGAGGACATCGAGGGCCACACGGTGGTGGCGGCCGTGTTCAGCCGCTGGGAGGACATGGAGGCCTTCGTCGAGGACGTGGTCCAGGCCGATCTCGGTCTGTCGGTGAACATCTCGGCGCCGATCGACGCCGCCGCCCGCTGCTGCAAGGCCAGCGGCCTCACGCGCCACAGCCTCGAGTACTCCCTGGGATTCCAGGGCCGCGTCGAGCGGCTGCCCGACCGGGCGGTGCTGGAGATCAGCACCATGTGCGGCCACGGCATGGTCTCCCACACCTTCGTCAAGAAGATGGTCGACTGGGTCAAGGAGGGGCGACGCACGCCCGCGCAGGCCGCCCGCTACATGGCGCGGTTCTGCGTCTGCGGCGTCTTCAACACGGTCCGTGCCGAGAAGCTCTTCGAGCAGGCGCGGACCCGGGGGGCTTGATCGCATGGCACGTCTCATCGTCGCTGTCTTCACCGCCGTCCTGCTCCTGCCGCTGGCTCTTCCCGACCGGGCGGCGGCCCAGCAGGTGATCCGGCTCGGGCACGTCGGGTTTCCCGGCTCGCTGTTCGACATCGTCGCCGCGGAGTACGCGAAAAAGGTCAACGAGGCCCTCAAGGGCAAGGTCGAGATGCGCGTCTTCCACTCCAGCCAGCTCGGCACCGACGAGCAGATGATCAAGGGCATCAAGGTGGGCGCGCCGGAGATGTTCATCCCCTCCACGATCATGAGCACGGTGGAGCAGAAGTACGGCGTCTTCGAGATGCCCTACATCATCGTGAGCCGGGCTCACATGAAGAAGGTGGCCGAGCACCGGGAGGTCACGAAGGCGCTCTTCGACCCGCTGCCCAAGCAGGGCGTCCGCGTGATCGGCGTGTGGGAGAACGGCTTCCGTCACATCACCAACAACGTCCGGCCCATCGTGAAGCCCGAGGACCTCAAGGGCGTCAAGCTCCGGGTGCCGAGCGGCGTGTGGCGCGTCAAGATGTTCAAGGCCTACGGCGCCAACCCCTCGCCGATGGCGTTCGCCGAGGTTTACTCCGCGCTCCAGCAGGGCGTGATGGACGGGCAGGAGAACCCGCTGGCCCAGATCTGGTCGGGCAAGTTTCACGAGGTCCAGAAGCACATCTCCATGACCGGGCACGTCTACTCGCCGGCCTACATCCTGGTCAGCGAGAGCTTCTGGCAGAAGCTGCCGCCGGACCAGCGCCAGGTGATCGAGGCCATCAGTGCCGAGATGGGGGACTACGCCCGGACCACCGGCGAGCGCCTGGACCGGGAGCTGCTCGAGAAGATGACGGCCGCCGGCAAGATCAAGGTCAACGAGGCGGACAAGGAGGCCTTCATCAAGGCCTCGGCGCCGATCTACCAGGAATTCGGCACGGAGGTCGCTGGGGGCAGTGACCTGATCAAGCTCATCCAGTCCCTGCGCTAGCCCCTGAGACGCCTGCTCGCGCGGCTGATCGGGGTCGTCGAGTGGTGGGCCATGGCCCTGCTGGTGGCCATGGTGGCTCTGGTGACCGTCGGCGTCTTCTTCCGTTACGTCGTCGACGCCTCGCTGTCCTGGTACGACGAGTTCGCGTCGTACCTCCTGGTGTGGCTCTCCTTCTACGGCGCCGTGGTGGCGACCTACCGCGGCCGCCACATCAGCTTCGAGACTCTGGCCGAGCGGATGGGGGCGCGCGCCCGCCGCCTGATGGCGGTGGTCAGCGAGCTGCTGAGCATCGTCTTCCAGGGAGTGCTGCTGGTGTACGGCATCGCCCTGGTCCGGGCGGTGGGTCACGAGACCGCGGTGTCCATCGAGGTGGTCCGGATGGGCTGGATCTACAGTGTGCTGCCGATCAGCGGCGGCCTCATGCTCCTGGTGAGCCTCGTCCGCCTCGGCCTCCTCCTGCGGGGCGACCAGCGGCTGGCGCCGCCCGAGGCCCGCGCTCCGGTCGTGGTGAGCAGCGAGTAGTCGCCATGGAGTGGCTGCTCCTCGCCATCGTCGTCGCGCTGACGCTCCTCAGCGTTCCCATCGCCTGGGCGCTGGCGCTGACGACGATCCTCTTCCTGGTGGTCACGGGCGCCGCGCCGCTGACGCTCGTGCCCCTGACCCTCTTCTCCGGCGCCTCCAGCTTCCCGCTGCTCGCCATCCCGCTCTTCATCCTGGCCGGCGGGCTCATGGAGACGGGCGGCATCTCGCTCCGGCTGGTCAACCTCGCCCACAGCGTCGTCGGCTTCGTCCGGGGCGGCCTGGCCATGGCCACGGTGGTGGCCACCATGATCCAGTCGGAGATCTCGGGCTCTTCCGTGGCCGACGCCGCCGCCATCGGCAAGGTGGTCATCCCGGCCATGGCCAGGCGCGGGTACCCCCGGGCGCTGTCGGCCGCGATCGTGTCGAACGCGGCCTCGGCGGCGATCCTCATCCCGCCCTCGATCCCGATGATCATCTACGCGTGGATGGCCGAGGTCTCGGTCGGCAAGATGTTCTTCGCCGGCTTCCTGCCGGGCTTCTTCGCGGGCGGCGCCATGATGGCGCTCTGCTACTACTACGCCCGCAAGCTCGACCTGCCCCGCGAGCAGTCCTTCTCGATCGTGCGCGTGGGTCGCGCCACCCGCGATGCCTTCTGGGCGTTGATCATCCCCGTCGTCATCTTCGGCGGCATCTTCGCCGGGATCGCCACGGCCACGGAGGTGGCGGCACTGGCGGCGGTGGCCGCGCTGGCGATCGGCCTCTTCATCTACCGCGAGCTCGGCCGGGGAAATCTGGTATCCATCCTGAGGGAGTCGGTCTCGCAGACGGCGGTGGTCATGATGATCGTCGCCTGCTCGGCGGTGCTGGGCTGGTACCTCACCAACGAGCAGATCCCTCAGAAGTTCGCCCGCGCCATCCTCGAGACCACCACCAACAAGTACCTGGTGCTCTTCTTCCTGAACATCTTCTTCTTCGTGACGGGGATGTTCCTGCACTCGGCGGCGGCGATCATCCTCATCGTGCCGATCGTCATGCCGCTCGTCCGCCAGCTCGGGATCGACCCGATCCACTTCGGGATCATCATCACCATCAACCTCGGGGTCGGCCAGCAGACGCCGCCGGTGGCTACGGTGCTCTTCACCACCTCCGCCATCGCCGGGCTGCCGTTCTGGGAGGTCTTCAAGGCCGGTTGGGCGTTCACGGTCGTCCTGGCCCTCGTGACGCTCGTCGTCACCTACTTCCCGCCGATGTCGCTCGTCCTGGTCGACCTGCTGTTCCGGTAGTATCCTCGCGCCATGACGGTCGCCGAGGTCCTCCTGGAGATCTTGAAATCCGCCGGCGTGCGCTACCTCTTCGGGAATCCCGGCACGACCGAGCTGCCCTTTCTCGACGCGCTCCCGGACTCCGGCCTCGAGTACGTGGTGGGCCTGCAGGAGGCCGTGGCGGTGGCGGCGGCCGATGGCTACGCTCAGGCCTCCGGGCAGGTGGGCGCGGTCAACGTCCACGTGGCGCCGGGCGTGGCCAATGGTCTGTCGATCCTCCACAACGCGGCGCGGGCGAAGTCACCCGTGCTGCTGACGGCCGGCCAGCAGGACACTCGGTTCCTGCTCGACGAGCCGATCCTGGCGGCGGATCTCGTCCAGATGACCGAGCAGTTCACGAAATGGTCGTACGAGGTCCGGCGTCCGGAGGAAGCGCCCGTCGCGCTGCGCCGGGCGCTCACGGTCGCCACGACGCCGCCCACGGGCCCGGTCTTCCTCTCGCTGCCGATGGATCTCATGGGCGCCGTCGTGGACGATGCGGGACGGGGGCCCGGTCCGGTCGCCGCGCGGAGCCTGCCCGAGCCGTCGGCGATCGCCCGCGCCGCCGAGCTGCTCCGTGCCGCCGGCGCGCCCCTTGTCATCGCCGGCGACGGTGTCGCCCGCGCCCAGGCGGTCCCCGAGGTGGTCGCGCTGGCCGAGCGCCTGGGCGCTCGCGTCCACGGCGAGCCCGTGTATCGACGCACCAACTTCCCGAGCGATCACCCGCTGTGGCGGGGCGGGCTCTTCCCGGCGCCGAGCGGCGTCAGGAAGGCGCTGGAGGACTGCGACGCGCTCCTCGTCATCGGAGCAAACGTCTTCACGTGGTTCCTCCACGCGCCGGGTGAGCCCTTCCCGCGCGGGCTGCCGGTGGTGCAGATCGACGACGATCCGTGGGAGATCGGGCGGAGCTACCCTGTGACGCTGGGCATCGTCGCCGACCCCAAGGGCACGCTGGCAGCGCTGACGGCGGCACTGGCCGAGCTGATGAGCGAGGCCGACCGCGCCGCCGCGGCCGCGCGCGCGCAGCAGATCGGTGCGGCGCGAGCGGAAGCGGCGGCCCGGATGCGAGCGGCGGCGGAGGCGGAGGCCGACCGCATCCCGATCTCGCAGGCCTACCTGATGCACACGCTGGCCTCCGTCGTCCCCGACGACGTAGTCGTCGTGGACGAGTCGGCGACGTCGCTGCCCTTCGTCCTGCGCTATCTGCCGGCCAGGCGGCCTGGCTCCTTCTTCGGTTCGAAGACGGGCACGCTCGGCTGGGGCATGGGCGCGGCGATCGGCGTCCAGCTCGGCGCCCCGGGCCGGAAGGTCGTGGCCACCATCGGCGACGGCTCGGTGATGTACGCGCCCCAGGCGCTGTGGACGGCGGCGCATTACCGTCTCCCGATCACGTACGTCGTGCCCAACAACGCGTCGTACGCGATCCTCAAGTCCGGCATGCTGAGCCTCGGCCTGCAGTCGGCCAAGCGCGGGATCTATCCCGGGATGGACCTCGTGAACCCCGAGATCGACTACCTCGCGCTCGCCAAGGCGCTCGGCGTGCGTGCCGAGCGGGTCGAAAAGCCGCGCGAGCTGCGCGACGCCCTGGTCGAGTGCCTCGCCCATCCCGGTCCCACCCTCGTCGACGTCGCAATCGACCGCGGCTTCAAGGCAATGCTGTGACGGGGCGCACGGGCGGGGAGTGGGTGGTGGAGGCCCTCCGCGCGGAGGGCGTGCGTCACGTCTTCGGCATCCCCGGCATCCACAACCTGGCGATCTACGACGCGCTCCTCCGCCAGTCGGAGATCACCCACATCCTCGCGCGCCACGAGCAGGGGGCGGCCTTCATGGCCGATGGCTACGCCCGCTCGTCGGGGCGGGTCGGTGTAGTGGTGGTGACGACGGGGCCGGGGGCCACGAACACGCTGACCCCGCTGGCCGAATCGTACTCGGCTTCGATGCCGGTCCTCGTCATCATGTCCGACATCGCCTCGGCGCTGGTGGGCCGCGACGTCGGCGCGCTCCACGAGGTCCCCAACCAGATCGAATGCTTCCGACCCGTGTGCCGCATGGCCGAGACGCTCGCGTCGGCGGCCGAGATCCCGACGACGATCGCCGGCGCCTTCGACCTTCTGCGGACCGGGCGGCCCGGACCGGTGGCCATCTCCATTCCGAACGACTTCCTCGGCGCGAAGAGCGAGGGCGTCCTGAGAGCGACGCGGAGTGGCCGCCGGCCGCCGTGCCACGTGGCCGAGATCGCGGAGGCCGCCCGGCGCCTGGCCGGGGCGCAGCGTCCGCTGATCCTGGCCGGCGGCGGCGTGATCGCCGCGGGCGCCGAACCGGAGCTCCTGGCGCTGGCCCGCCGGCTGGATGCGCCGGTGATCACTACGGTGATGGGGCGCGGCGCCATTCCCGCGGACGATCTGCTCTGGCACGGGGTGCTTCCCAACAAGCAAGCGAGCGAGCCGGTGCTCCGTCAAGCCGACGTGATCTTGGCCGTCGGTTGCCGCTTCGCCGCGCGCTCGACCCAGGGGCTCCTGCTCAACCTCTCGCTGGCGCCCGACCAGACGCTCATCCACCTCGATCTGGACGCCACGGTGATCGGCAAGCTCTTCAAGCCCCAGCTCGGGATCGTCGGCGACGCCAAGGACGGCCTGGCCCGGCTGCTGGAGACGCTCGGACCCGGCGGGGGCCGGAGCGCCTGGGACCGGGCGCGGCTCGGTGAGCTACGCGAGGCCGCCAGCCCCCGTTACACCCGAGAGATCGCGGGGCTCATCCGGACGCTGCGCGACGCGCTGCCCCGCGAGGCGATCGTGGCCAACGACCAGACCGGCCTCAACTACTGGATGGAGTGGCGCTTCCCGGTGCTGGCGCCGAGGACGTTTCTCTATCCCATCGGATCGGCCACCCTCGGCTACGCCGTGCCGTCGGCGATCGGCGCTCAGATCGCCAATCCCGGACGCCCCGTGGTGGCGATCGTCGGCGATGGCGGGTTCATGTTCTCGGTCAACGAGCTGGCGACGGCGGTAAAATACCGTCTGCCGATCGCGTTTCTGGTGATGAACGACAACCGCTACGGAGCGATCCGGTGGCTGCAGGAGAAGATGTTCGGGCGCTGGGGCGAAGCGGATCTCGCCAACCCCGACTTTCCGGCGCTGGCCCGCGCCTTCGGCGCCCGGGGCGAGCGCCTGCCGAGCGTGGACGCGCTGCCTCAGGCCCTGGCGACGGCGCTCAAAGCGGGCGGGCCGACGGTGCTCGAACTGGCGATGGACATCGAGCCCCCCTGGGAGCTGTAGCTCAGTCGGAGGGGGCGGGACGTTACGGCCCCTCCGAGATCCATAGTCAGAGGCGGCCTCGCGGCCCCCTCTGGAACACCTCAGTGGATTGCGCCGGCGGAGCCGGCGCTTGAGACGGCGAGCAAGTAGCCGCAGGCTGACGCCGCCTTCATGTGACTGTCTGTCATCGGCCAGCATCGGATTGTCACAGATCGGGTGAGCCGCGCCGTCATTCGGTGCAGTGTAACCTACTGATATAGAAGACGATCGGCCGCATCCAGGCTGCGGCATCATCCGTGCACCGACGCAGGCTTCTCCCTAGGGCGGGGCAGGGACTGTCCCGCGCGAGTGGAAAGGAGAAGCCATGAAGGCATGTCATTGTCATCACCTCGTGATCTGGCTGGTGGCGCTGGCGACCATCTTCGCCGGCTGCGCCACTACCGGAACCTCGGAGACGCCGGGGGCGGCCGGCACCTCGGGTTCGGCGGGTGTCAGGCAAACGGCAGGTGCCGGTGATGCCACGGGGATGGGGCCGCGTCCGTCGCCGAAGGAGTTCGTCGCCCTCAGGAATCTCCCCGACATCCACTTCGATTTCGACCGGTACGAGATCCGACCGGATGCGGCGAAGGTCCTCGAGGCGACCGCGGACTGGCTGAGAACGAACCGCGACGTGTTGATTCTGATCGAGGGGCACACCGACGAGCGCGGCACCAACGAGTACAACCTGGCGCTCGGCGATCGTCGCGCCCGCGCCGCGCTGAACTACCTCGTCTCCCGCGGCGTGCAGAAGAACCGGATCACGACCATCACCTACGGCGAAGAGCGGCCGTTCTGCACCTCGCGGAACGAGGAGTGCTGGACCGAGAACCGCCGGGCCCACTTCGGGATCAAGAGCCGGTAGCCTCCCCTGACTGCGCCGCGGGCGAGGAAGCGGTGTCCTCCTCGCCCACGGCTCACACTTCTTTCAGTCGCTGTCCGTCAAGGGCACGCAGGCGGCGGCAGGCAGGATGAGCGTCACTTCCTGACCCGCCCGCACGGCCGCCGGGGGCGGCCCGGCCGCGCGCACGACCACATCGCTCCCGTCCACCTGCACCTGGTAGTCGATGGCGTCGCCGAGGTAGCTCGTGCGCTGAACGGTCCCTCTCAGCACGTTCACCCCCTCGCCATCTGTCCTCGGTGAGGACGCGGAGGCCAGGGTGATCTCGTGGGGGCGGATGGAGACGGTCACCGCCGCGCCGGGCTTCAGGCTCGCCGAGGCCACACGGAGGCTGAGCCCGCCCCTGGCCACGCGATCGGGAGCCGCGGCCACCCCGTCGATCAGGTTGGTCTTGCCGATGAAGTCGGCGACGAAGCGCGTGCGGGGCTGCTCGAAGAGCTGATGCGCGGTTCCGATCTGGACGACGCGTCCCCGGTAAAGCACCGCGATCCGGTCGGAGATGACCATGGCCTCCGCCTGGTCGTGAGTGACGTAGAGCGTGGTGATCCCGAAGGCCTCGTGGAGCCGGCGGATCTCGAAGCGCATTTCCTCACGGAGATTTGCATCCAGGTTGCTAAGAGGTTCGTCGAGTAACAGGATCTCCGGCTCGACGACCAGCGCCCGGGCCACGGCCACGCGCTGCTGCTGGCCGCCCGACAGCTCGCCCGGGTAGCGCGACTCGAACCCCTCGAGGTGGACGACCTTGAGGATCTCCCGGACCCGCCGCTCGCGCTCGGCCCGGGACACCTCCTTCTTGAACCGCAGGCCGTACGCGACGTTCTGGGCGACGGTCATGTGGGGCCAGAGCGCGTAGCTCTGGAAGATCATCGCCATCCGGCGGCGTTCCGGCGGGACGACGGCGCTGGGCGAGGACAGACACCGGTCCCCGACCCAGATCTCGCCGGCCTCGGGCCTGAGGAATCCGGCCACGACCCTGAGCGTCGTCGTCTTCCCGCATCCCGAGGGGCCGAGCAGCGCCACCAGCTCGCGGGGCTTGACCTCGAGGGAAAGCCCCTCGATGGCGGCGACCTTCCCGTAGCGCTTGGTCAGCTCCTTGACGATCACTCCGGGCATCGAGGCGGCCTTACTCCTTCGCCCCCATGAAGTCGCGCCCCAGCACCCGCTGCATCAGCACCACCGTGGCGAAGGTCATGGCCAGCATGAAGAGGCCCAGGACGGCGATCGGCCCGAACTGGCCCTCTTCCTTGAGGTCGAAGATCACGACCGAGATCACCTTGGTCGCGGGCGTGAACAAGATGATCGAGGCCGAGAGCTCGCGGATCACCCCGATGAAGATGAAGCACCAGGTGGCGATGATCCCGCTGCGGGCCAGGGGCGCCGTGATCTCGCCGAGCACGCGCAGACGGCCGGCCCCGAGGATGCGGCCGGCCTCCTCGAGCTCCGGATGGACGCCCTTGAACGTCGCGTCGGCCTGCGAGTACCCGACGGGCATCTCCTTGGTGACATAGGCGACGAAGAGGATCCAGAGCGTGCCGTAGAGGAGGAGTGGCGGCCGCGTGTAGGCGATGAAGAGGCCGACGGCCAGGACGACGCCGGGGATGACGATGGGCGCCAGGGCCAGGAAGGCCAGGATCTGATGCCCGACGATCAGCCGGCGGTTGGTGACGTAGGCCAGCAGCGCCGCCAGCCCGGCGCCCACCGTCGCCGTCATCACGCCGAGCTCGAGCGTGTTGAGCACCGCCGACTGCGTGGCGCTGTACTCGAAGAAGGTGAAGGTGAAGTTCGCCAGCGTGAGGTTGTCCCAGGTGAGCGGCTGGGCCCAGGCGCGCGAGAGCGCCGCCTTGGCCAGGACCCCGTAGGGCAGGAAGATCGCGCAGGCCAGCAGGGCCAGGCACCCCCCGAGCGCCGGGTAGCGCCAGAAGCCGAGAGGAATAGCCCGACGCCGGCCGCCCTTGCCGCCGATCGACGCGTAGCCGCGCCGCCCCAGCAAGCGCTTCTGGACCTGCAGCAGGAGCGCGGTGGCCAGGAGCAGGGGAATGGAGAACGCCGCCGCCATCTCCACCTTGGGCGGGTAGTGGAAGAAGGACCAGATCTGCGTGGTGATGGTGTGGAAGCCGGCGGGGAGCGCGAGGATGGCGGGCGAGCCGAACAGGGCCAGGGCCTGCAGCACGGCGAGGATGAACCCGCTGAGGATCGCCGGCGCCACCATCGGCAGCGTCACCGTGGCGGCCACCCGGAGCCGGCCGGCGCCGAGGATGGCGGCCGCCTCCTCGAGATCCGAGGCGATCAGCGCGAGCGTGTTGGCGACCATGATGTAGACGTAGGGAAAGGTGTAGATGGCTACGACGAAGATGAGGCCCGGCATGGTGAAGATGTTGACGAGGGCGCCGTCGGCGCCGCTGAGATCCCGGTAGAGCCTGTTGAGCAGCCCGGCGTTGGGGCCGGCCAGCATCACCCAGGCGAAGGCGCCCAGGAAGGGCGGCGTCACGAAGGACGCCATGATGAGCCCGCGGATCAGCGTCTTGCCGGGCAGGTCGGTGCGCGCCGTGAGCCAGGCCAGCGGCGCCCCGATGGCGACGGACGCCAGGCCCACCCAGAACGCCATCACGACGGTGTTCCAGAGCGCCTTCTGCAGCTGCGGGTCCCGGAAGACCGTGGCGTAGTGGGCGAGCGTGGGCCCGTCCTCGCTGCTGACGCTCACCCAGCCGATCCAACCGAGCGGGAGCGCCATCAACACCACGAGGGTCAGGGCGGCGGCCACCCAGACCGGGACCGAGCGGTCCAGGCCCGGAATGCGCGGCCCCGAACGCTCCGCGACGTGGCCCCTGATCACCGTTCCCTCCGGGTCCATTCCGTCAGGCGCCGAAGAACTCCACGAAGCGCTTCTTGATCTCCTCATTGCGCTTCTCCAGCTCCTCGGGATCGACCTGGAGCAGCTTGAGCTCGCCCAGCTTCGGCTTGTCGGCGGGGTACTTCACCTCGGGATGCCCGGTGTAGAGGCCCTCGCTGTCGGCCATGACCTGCTGGACGTCCTTCGTGAAGGTGAAGTCGGTGAAGAGCTTGGCCGCGTTCGGATGCGGGGCGAAGACGGTGATGGCAGTCGGCGAGACGACGAGCGGCACGCCGTCCTTGGGGTACACGATCTCGATCGGGCTGCCCTTCTTCTTCAGCTGATACGCGCTGTAGTCGCCGCCGTTCACGGCCACCGGGCGCTCGCCGGAGGCCACCACGGCGGACGGGTCGGCGGCCGACTGCACGATCATGGCCCGGTTCTGAGCGAGCTGCTTGAAGTAGTCCCAACCGTAGTGGTTCGCGAGCGCCAGCACGTGGGTGGCGATGACGCCGCTGTAGCCGGGATGGGCCGTGACCAGCTTGCCCTTCCACTTGGCGTCGAGCAGCTCCTTCCAGCTCTTGGGGGCCTCCGCCGCCGACACGATCTTGGTGTTGTAGGCGATGACGTTGACCGTGGCGCGCAGGCCGTAGTAGTAGCCATCGCGGTCCTTGAAGCTCGCCGGGAACTTGTCGACGCCCGCCGGCGTGTAGTGCATCAGGAGCTTCTTTTCCTTGAGGAGCACGAAGTGGCCGGCGTCCGAGGTGTGGACGACGTCCGCGTTCTTGATGTTGGCCTGGAGCTCCTGCATGAGCTTCTGCAAGATGCGCTGCGAGCCGGTGCGGTGGACCTCCACCTTGATCGCCGGGTAGGCCGCCTCGAACAGTTTGGCGACCTTCTCGGCGCTGGGGAGGACCAGCGAGGTGTACCAGACCACCTTGCCTTCCTTCTTGGCGGCCTCCAGGCGCACATCCTGGGCCGGGGCCGGCGCGGCCCCGCTCAGGAAGGCCAGCACACCGAGAACTGTCATCGCGAGACGCCAACGCTGTGCCATGTTCAATCCTCTCGTCGGAGTAAAGCCGCCAGCCCCTCCAGCCGCGGCGCTCGCGGCAGCCGCTCGACTTCACGGATCACCCGCTCGATGCGCTCGGCCGACAGGACCAGGGCGGCGTTGCCGCGGAATTTCGCCTCTAGCTCGTCGCGCGTCAAGGGAAAATCGGGGCCTCCACGCGGATGCTCCTGGCGGGCCTCCACCACGCGGCCGTCGGCGAGGCGCACCAGGACGTGACCGGAAAACTGACGGGGGTAATCGATCGTAGGGTCCACCTCGTAGCCGACCTTCTCCGCCACCCGCAGCACGCTGCCGTCGCCGACCGCCTCGTCGGTGAAACAGGCCAACCCGGCCTCCCCCCTGACCAGCATCGTCGCCACCAGGTAGGGGAGGCTGAACTTGGCCGCGTAGCCGTTCGCCGGGCGGCGCTTGGCGGCCAGGGGCTCCCAGAGACGGGGCACGGGGCCCGCCGCCGTCCGGCAGCGGATCTCGACGATCTCTTCGGCCCGGACGCGGTGCTCCTGCCGAAGCCGGAGGGCGCAGTCCATGTACGGATGGGCGATGGAGCCACAGGGATAGGGCTTGAAGGTGAGCCGTTCGATCTCCCACTCCTGGCCGAGGCTCCCGAGCAAGCCCTCGAGCCGAGCGGTATCGCAACCGTCGGCGAACGCGCGGTAGAAGCCGTGCTCGCCTTCCAGCACCCGCGCGGGACCGCTGAACCCGTGGCGGGCGAGGACAGTGGCCACGACGCCCGCGTGGGCCGCCCAGCCCGGGTGGAGCCGCTTCGTCCAGGCGCCGTCGGCCAGGTACTCGATGATGCCGCCCGCCTGGCTGCCGCAGATGCCGAGGGCGTCGACGAGCTGGTCCTCGGTCAGCCCGTACAGCCGGGCGGCCGCGGCCGCCGCGGCGAAGCCGCCCGTCAGCGCCGTGGGATGGAAGTGGCGCGCGTGAAATTTTCCGGGGACGGCGAGCCCCACGCGGCACATCACCTCGACGGCCGCCACGATCGCCTCGACGACGGCGGCGCCGGAGGCCGCGACGGCCTCGCCCACGGCGAGGGCGGTGGGCACCGCGACGCATCCGGTGTGGACGATCGCGTCCTCCCGGGTGTCGTCGAAGTCGAGGCCGTGGGCCAGCGTGCCGTTGGCGAGGACGGCGCTGGCCGCGCCGACTCTCTCCTTGGCGCCCACCAGCGTGCTCTCCGGCCCGCCGCCGAGTCGGAGCGCCGTCTCCGTCACCGCCCGGCCGAACTCCATGGTGGAGGCGGCGAGGCAGCCGCCCAGCGTGTCGAGGACGAGGACCGTGGCGCGTTCGACGGCGGCCGGAGGAATCTCGTCGAGCCGCAGGCCGAGCGCGAAGCGGGCCAGGCGCCGAGAGGCCGATCGTTCGCCCATGCCGAGCCCCGCGGTCATTTCCTGATCTCCTTGAGCACGCTCAGCATGGCGTCGTGGATGCGCCCGTTGCTGGCGACGATGGCCGGCGCGTCCAGATCGAGGCGGTCACCCCGGAGATCGGTGACGCGCCCGCCCGCCTCCTCGACGAGCAGCGCCCCGGCCGCGACGTCCCAGGGGCCTACCTGCAGCTCCCAGTAGCCGTCGAAGCGCCCCGCCGCCACCCAGGCCAGATAGAGGACCGCGGAGCCCAGGCGGCGGACGGCGCGGGCGCGAAGGCTGAAGGCGGCGTACTCGGCGAGGTTGGTGTCGGCCGTCTCGCGGATGTTGTACGGGAAGCCGGTCGCCAGCAGGCTCTCCCCGAGGCCCGCCGTGGTCGACACGGCCAGCCGCTCGTCGCCGAGGAACGCGCCGCCACCGCGCTCGGCCACGAAGAGCTCGTCGTGGTTCGGATCGTAGACGACGCCCAGCGCGATCCGCCGGTCGACCTCCAGCGCGATGGAGACCGCGAAGAGGGGGACGCCGTGGGCGTAGTTGGTGGTGCCGTCGAGCGGGTCGACGATCCACCGGCGCCCCGATTGCCCCGGCCGCGCGCCGCCTTCCTCGGCGAGAATCGCGTCGGCGGCGAACGCGGCGTGGATGCGCTCGGTGATGAGGGCCTCCGCGCGCGCGTCCATTTCGGTCACGAGGTTGGTCGGTGTGCCCTTGTACGAAATTCGCCGCGACCCGGACAGCTCGTTCAGCAGCAGGTGGCCGGCCGTGCGCGCGGCCTCGATCGCCACGCGCCGCTCGAGGAACGTCATGATCCAGCAGGCACTCTACCACATGCTCGCTTGACAACCAACGGAGCGTCCCGGAGCATGAAGAACCTGTGAGCGCGCTGCGTATCGTCGTCATGGGCTCGGGCGGTGTGGGCGGCTACTTCGGCGCGCGCCTGGCGCGCGCGGGCGGGGCCGTCACCTTCGTCGCCCGCGGCGCCCATCTCGACGCGATCCGTCGCTCCGGTCTTCGCATCCGCTCGGCGATCGAGGGCGAGTACGCGGTCAAGGCGGAGGCGGTGGAGCGGCTGGACGGCCGTCCGGTCGCCGACGTCGCGCTGCTCTGCGTGAAATCGTTCGACACCGAATCCGCGCTGGCAGCGCTGCAGCCCGTCGTCGGCCCGGGCACGGCCGTGCTGTCGCTCCAGAATGGCGTGGACAACGTGGAGAAGATCGACGCGCGGCTGGGCCCCGGCCACGGCCTCGGCGGCGCCGCGTACGTCTTCGCCGCGATCGAGGCGCCCGGCGTCATCGCCCATCGCTTCGCCGGCCGCATCGTGTTCGGAGAGCTCGACGGTCGCCTCACGCCGCGCTGCGAGCGGCTGCGGGAGGCCTTGGCCCAGGCCGGCATCCCCGTCGAGCTGTCGACGGAGATCCGGCGGGTGCTGTGGGAGAAGTACCTCTTCATCTGCGCGCAGGCGGCGGTCACGGCGCTGACGCGCTGCCCGACCGGCGTGGTGCGCGCCATCCCGGAGACCTGGCGACTCTATCGAACGGTCCTGGAGGAGCTGGCGGCGGTGGCCGCGGCCGCCGGCGTCAAGCTCCCGGCCGATACCGTGGAGAGCCTCATGAAGGCGGCGGCAGCGCTGGCACCGGACACGACTTCCTCGCTGGCCCACGACCTGAGCCAGGGCAGACGGCTCGAGCTAGAAGGGCTGCACGGCCACGCCGTCCGCCTGGCCGAGCGGCTGGGCGTGCCGGCGCCGACCGTGCTGGCCGTCTACGCCGCGCTCAAGCCCCACGCCGAGGGTAGTGCGCAGCCGCAGGGCGCCGGCGGGCTGGGCCCCGCCCGCCCGAGGCGAGCCGACGAAGCTAGTGCCGTTCCAACTTGTTGATACTAAATCTGTCCACGAACGACGTACACGGTGCCTTCCGAGGCGCGAATAGTTGGAACGGCACTAGGAGTGCGCACCCGCCCGCGGAGCGATAGCGCATGCGGGTGTCGTCGCCGGCGCGCGCCCTCACGCGCTACATCGTCCGCTATCGGCTCCGGTACGCGGCCGGCATCGCGTGTCTGGGCGCTGCGACCCTCCTGAGCCTGGCCATTCCCCGGACCGTCCAGCGCGCGGTCGAGGCGCTGGAAGCCGACGCGGCCGGCGCGCCGGTCGGCGCCTACGTCGGCATCATCCTCCTCCTGGCCCTGGGCAACGGCGTGGCCCGCCTGGGCTCGCGCTTCGCGATCATGGCCAGCGCCCAGCGGGTGGAGTACGACGTCCGCAACGATCTCTACCGCAGCCTCCTGCGCTTCCCGCCGGCCTTCTTCGCGCGCCATTCGATCGGCGACCTCATGACCCGCTCGTCCAGCGACATCAGCGCCGTGCGCGTGCTGGTGGGCTTCGGCGCCGTGAGCTTCATCAGCACCGTGTTCGCGTTCGTGGGAGCGCTGGGCGCGATGATCGCGGTCGACCCCTGGCTCACGCTCTACGCCCTGGCGCCGTATCCGGTGCTGGTGGCGCTGGCCCGCGGGGCCAATGTCACCGTCCACGAGCGCACCCAGGCCGCCCAGGACCAGCTCGGCGTCCTCTCCGCGCGCGTGCAGGAGCACCTGGCGGCGATGAGCGTCGTCCGGGCCTACACGATGGAGGCGCAGGCCGCCGCCGAGTTCGACCGGGCCAACGGCGAGTATCTCCGGCGGAGCCTGGCACTGGGGCGGACTCTCTCCCAGTTCGTCCCGCTCACCGGCCTCATCACGGGGCTGGGCGCCCTCATCGTCCTCTGGCTCGGCGGCCGGGCGGTGATGGACGGGCGCCTCACCCTCGGAGCGCTCGTCGCCTTCAACGGCTACCTGGCCTATCTGGCCTGGCCCACGCTGGCACTGGGATTCACGCTCTCGATCGTCCGCCGAGGTCTCACCTCCATGGAGCGCATCCAGGAGATCGTGGCAACCGCCCCGGCCCCCGAGCCCCACGCGACGCCCCTGGGCGGGACGCCGGCCATCCGGTTTTCGAACGTGACCTTCGCCTACGAGGATCGGCCGCCCGCGCTGAGAGCGGTGAGCTTCGAGGTTGAGCCCGGCGAGACCGTCGCCGTGGTCGGCCACACGGGCAGCGGCAAGTCCACGCTCGGCGCGCTGCTGGCGCGGCTGTGGGAGCCGCCCGCCGGCACGGTGTTCGTCGCCAGGCGCGACGTCGTCGACATGCCTCTCGGCACCCTGCGCGGCGCCCTCGGCTACGTGCCGCAGGAGGCCTTCCTCTTCTCGCGCTCCATCACCGACAACGTGACGCTGGGGCGGGAGACGATCGCGCCCGACGTCGTGCGCGCGGCTGCCGCGGTCGCTGGCGTCGGCGACGAGGTCGAGCGCTTTCCCGCGGGGTGGGAGACCGTCGTCGGCGAGCGGGGCCTCACGCTCTCGGGCGGTCAGCGTCAGCGGCTGGCCCTCGCGCGGGCGCTGGCGGGGGCTCCGGCGATCCTCGTCCTCGACGACGTCTTCGCCAGCGTCGACGCCGCCAAGGAGGAGGAGATCGTCGAGAACCTCCGGCGCGCGGCCCGGGGGCGCACGGTGCTCCTCATGACCCACCGGCTCCGGGCCGCGCGGGCGGCCGATCGCGTCGTGGTGCTGGCGGAGGGCCGCGTCGCCGAGACGGGCACGCACGACGAGCTCCTCAGGCGGGGCGGCCTCTACGCCCAGCTCTGGCGCATCCAGCAGCTCGAGGAGGAGATCGCTCGTGCCTGACCTCGAGCACGACGAGATCCTCGGGCGCGCCTTCGACCGCCACCTGGTGGCGCGCCTGGCGCGGGTCGCCCGGCCCCACGGGCGGCTGATCGCCTCCACGGCCCTCCTCTTCCCGCTGATCGCCTGCGTCGAGCTGCTGCAGCCCTATCTCCTGAAGATCGCCATCGACGATCACATTCTGGCCGCCGACTGGGGGGGCCTCACCGAGGTCGCCGCGCTCTTCCTGGGCGTCCTGGTGATGCTGAGCGCGCTGAGGGCGGCCGAGGCCTACCTGATGCAGCTCACCGGCCAGCGGGTGATGCACGACCTCCGGGCGATGCTCTTCCGCCACCTCCTGCGCCTGGAGGCGGCCTTCTTCGATCGCAACCCGGTCGGGCGGCTGATGACCCGCGTGCTCAACGACGTCGAGGCGGTGAGCGAGGCGTTCACCAGCGGGCTGTTCGCCGTGGTCGGGGACGTCATCACGCTGGCGGGTGTGGTGGCGGTCATGCTGTGGATGGACTGGCGGCTGGCGCTGGTGACCTTCTCGCTGGTGCCGGCCCTCGGCGCCATCGCCGGCTACTTCCGGATCCGCGCCCGCGACGCCTACCGCGAGGTCCGCCGGCGCCTGGCCAGGCTGAATGCCTTCCTGCAGGAGTCGCTCCAGGGCATGACGGTGATCCAGCTCTTCGCCCGCGAGGGGCACGAGTTCAGCGCCTTCCGCCGCCTTAACGCCGACTACCGGCGGGCCATGTTCGGCTCGACCGTGTGGGAAGCGTCCCTTTATGCGGCGGTGGAGGCGCTCGGCTCGGCGGCGCTGGCCCTGCTGCTCTGGTACGGCGCGGGCCAGATCGGGGCGGGAGCCCTGACGTTCGGCACGCTGGTCGCGTTCATCCAGTACACCAACCGCTTCTTCCTTCCCATCCGGGACCTGGGGGCGAAGTACACGGTCATGCAGTCGGCGATGGCCTCGTCCGAGCGGATCTTCGCGCTGCTCGATCGCGCCCCCGCCATCGCGGCGCCGGCGGTCGCCGGCCCGCGCACGGTACCACGGGGTCCATCGCCGGTCGCCTTCAAGACCGTCTGGTTCGCGTACGAGGACGAAGACTGGGTCCTCCGCGACTGCTCGTTCGAGGTGGCGCCGGGGGAGCACGTGGCGATCGTCGGCGCCACCGGCGAGGGCAAGAGCACCTGCGCCCGGCTCCTCAACCGCTCGTACGATGTCGGGCGCGGGCAGGTCCTGGTCGACGGCGTCGACGTAAGGGAATGGGACCTCCAGAGCCTCCGCCGCCACGTGGGAATCATTTTCCAGGACACCGTGCTCTTCACCGGGACCATCGAGGCCAACCTCCAGCTGGGCAGCGACGGCCGGGTGACCCGCGCCGATCTCGAGCGCGCGGTCGAGGTCGCCAACTGCCGCCGGGTGATCGACGGCCTGCCGCGCGGCTGGGCCGAGGAGCTTTCCGAGCGGGGGGCGAACCTCTCGCACGGGCAGCGCCAGCTGCTGGCCATCGCCCGGGCCCTCGTATACAATCCCGCCATCCTCGTCCTCGACGAGGCCACCTCGAGCGTGGATCCGGAGTCCGAGGCGCTGATCCGGCACGCCATGGCGCGGCTGGCGGAGGGCCGCACGACGATCACGATCGCTCACCGGCTGTCCACGGTGCAGAGCGCCAACCGCATCCTCGTCCTGCACCGCGGCCGCATTCACGAGGAGGGCCGTCACGCGGACCTGTTGCGCCTGGGCGGACTGTACGCGCGGCTGTGGGAGCTCGGGGTCAAGAGCCGTTCCGCCTGAGGTTCGTGCCGGCGGTGTGGCGGCTCGTGCGGCGCATCCCCCGCGGCCGCGTCGTCACCTACGGCCAACTCGCGGCGCTCCTGGACCGGCCCCGGGCGGCGCGGGCGGTCGGCCGGGCCCTGGGGGGCTGTCCGCCGGACCTGCCGTGGCATCGGGTGGTCAACGCGCGGGGCGGCATCAGTCCCCGCGCGCGGATGAGCAGCGTGCTGACCCAGCGGATCCGGCTCGAGGCGGAAGGCATCGCGCTCCCAGGCGGGCGCGTCCGCTTGCGGCAGTACCGGTGGCGTCCTGGCGACGGACGGTGACATCGTTCGACGGAAGGCGGTCATGAGGCTGGCGCTGCACCTGAGCTACTCGGGCCCGACGATGGCGCTCGACGTGGCCCAGATCCAGGAGGCGGAGCACCTGGGCTACGACTCCGTCTGGACGGCCGAGGCCTATGGCTCCGATGCGGTCACTCCGGCCGCCTGGATCGCCGCGCGCACCGAGCGCATCCACGTGGGCACCGCTATCATGCAGATCGCCGGGCGCACGCCGGCGATGGCGGCGATGACGGCGATGACGCTCGATGCGCTCGCGGGCGGACGGTTCCGGATGGGGCTGGGCGTGTCGGGGCCGCAGGTGGTCGAGGGCTGGCACGGGCAGCCCTTCGGCAAGCCGTTGGTCAAGACGCGCGAATACGTGGCGATCGTCCGCGCGGTCCTCCACCGCGAGAAGCCCGTCGAGTTCCGGGGCGAGTACTACCAGATCCCGTATGCGGGCCCCGGCGCCACCGGCCTGGGCAAGCCGCTCCGCTCGATCCTCCACGGGCGCCCGGCCATCCCCATCTATCTCGCCGCCATCGGGCCGAAGAACGTGGAGCTGGCCGCCGAGATCGCCGACGGTTGGATCCCCGTCTTCTTCTCGCCGCGACGCATGTCAATGTTCCGCCAGTGGCTCGACGCGGGCTTTCGGGCGGCGGGCGGGGATCGCGCGAAGTCCCCTGCGCGCTTCGACATCATGCCGTCGGTGGCCGTGGTCGTGGGCGAGCGGGTGGAGGAGTGCCGGGCTCCGGTGAAGGCGCGTCTGGCGCTCTACGTCGGCGGTATGGGGGCGCGTGGCAAGAACTTCTACAACGAGCTGGCCCGGCGCTACGGCTACGAGGAGGCGGCGCGGACGATCCAGGATCTGTACCTCGCCGGCCGTAAGGCCGAGGCCGAGGCGGCCGTGCCCGACGCACTGGTGGACGAAGTCGCGCTCTGCGGGCCGCGCGAGCTCATCCGCGAGCGCCTCGCTGAGTGGAAGTCGTCCGGCATCACCACGTTGATGGTCGCCGGCAACGCCGACGCGATCCGGCTCATGGCCGAACTGGTGCTCTAGTGCCGTTCCAACTTGTTGATACTAAATCTGTCCACGAACGACGTACACGGTGCCTTCCTAGGCGCGAATAGTTGGAACGGCACTAGCAGGGAGGGTGCGATGAAGCTCGAGAACCGGGTGGCGATCGTCACGGGCGCGGGTTCGGGCATCGGCGCCGCCTCGGCGCTGGCCCTGGCGGGCGAAGGCGCCCGAGTGGTGGCCGTGGACATCAACGAGGCCGCAGCCAAGGCCACGGTGGAGCAGATTGAGAAGCGCGGAGGCCGGGCGCTGGCCCTGCCGGCCGACGTCACCCGCGCGGCCGACAACCAACTGATGGTCGAGCGCGCGCTGGCGACCTTCGGCGGCCTCGACGTCTTCTTCGCCAACGCGGGCGTGCCCCAGTGGCCCACCCCGATCGAGGACCAGGACGAGGCGGCCTTCGATCGGATCTTCGCGGTGAACGTCAAGGGCGTGTGGCTGGGGGCCAAGTACGCGCTCGGTGTGATGAAACGGCAGAAGCGAGGGGTATTCCTGATCACGGCTTCCACCGCGGCCATCCGTCCGCGCCCCGGCGGCCAGACCTACGCGGCGTCCAAGGGTGCCGTGGTCGCGCTCACGAAGAGTCTGGCGCTGGAGGCCGCGCCGTACGGGGTGCGCGTGGTGGCCATCGCACCGGTGGCAACGGAAACCCCGATGCTGGCGACCTTCATGGGAAAGAAAGAGGTCGACGCCGACGGCCTGGCGCGCTACGTGGCCACGGTGCCTCTGGGGCGCCTGAACCAGCCCGAGGACACCGCGCGAACCGCCATCTTCCTGGCCTCCGACGACGCGGCGATGATCACGGGCACCTGTGTGGAAGTCGACGGCGGCCGGTGCATCTAGTGCCGTTCCAACTATTCGCGCCTAGGAAGGCACCGTGTACGTCGTTCGTGGACAGATTTAGTACCAACAAGTTGGAACGGCACTAGCATGAAGGTCATCCCGCTGGCGGCGGAGTCGCTCGGCGCCCGCTCGATGGCGACCTTCGTGGAGGCGGGGCGCACGGGGATCCTCATCGACCCGGGGGCCACGCTGGCGCCGTCGCGCTTCAACCTGCCGCCCGCCGAAGAGGAGTGGGAGGCCCTGCGCCGGGCCAACGATCGCATCTCGGCGTACGCGACTCGCGCCGACCTGATCTTCGTGAGCCACTACCACGAGGATCACTTCCGCTCCGATCCCTCGTCCTACGTGGGGCGCGCCGTGCTGGTGAAGGACCCGCGGCGGATGGTGCAGGGGCTTCAGGCCCGCCGGGCCGGGGAGCTCTCGCGGGCCCTGGCCGGCCAGGCCCGAGTCGAGCCGGCCGACGGCCAGGCGCGGCGCGAGGCCGACGTCACGCTGGAGGTGTCGCCGCCGCTGGCCCACGGCCTGGAGGGCACGTCGCTCGGCTACGTCGTCACCCTCACGATCGTCGACCGCGCCGAGCGCGAGCGCTTCGTCTTCGCCGCCGACGTGCAGGGACCGCTCTCACCGGTGGCCGCCGCCTATCTCACGCGTCAGCAGCCGACGCTGCTCTACCTCTCGGGACCGCCCTCCTATATGGAGCGGGAGGTCGGCGGCACGGTCATCGACCACGGCGTCGAGCACCTGCTCCGCATCATCGACGCCACCGGCTGCCGCGTCATCATGGACCACCACGCGCTCCGAGACCGACGGTGGAGAGAGCGCTTCGCGCGGCTGTGGGAGACGGGGCGCGTCACCACCGCGGCGGCCTACCTCGGCTTGCCCGAGGCGACGCTGGAGGAGCGACGGGCGCAGCTCTGGGCCGCCGCCCGCCGGCCCCCCGCCAAGGCGCCGACCGGACGTGCTATCATGACCCGCACATCACCGACACGCGCCGCCAGGCAATTCGCGAAAGGGGGATACGCCGAGTGAGTACGGTCAGCGAGACCAAGACGCTCAACGTGGGCGATCCGGCCCCCGACTTCACGCTGAAGACGATCGGGCTCAAGGAGATCGGCCTGCGAGAATTCCGCGGCAAGAAGAATGTCGTCCTGCTGTTCTACCCGCTGGACTGGACGCCAGGCTGAAGCACCTGCATGCCCGCCTTCGACAAGCGCGTTCGCGATTTCGAGGCGGCGAATACCCAGGTGCTGGGTATCAGCACGGACAGCCCCTTCAGCCACGAGAACTGGGCGAAGACGGTCGGCATCAGCAACTACCCGCTGCTGTCGGATGTGCAGCGGAGCGTCGCCAAGGATTACGGCGTCTACTGGCCGGACTGGAACGCCAACGTCCGGGCCACGTTCGTCATCGACCGCAATGGCAAGGTGCGCTTCACCGAGCGCTACGCCAAGGGCCAACTGCCCGATCCCGACAAGATCCTGGCCGAGGTGAAGAAACTCGCCTGAATCCTGGGAGGGGGGCTTCGCCCCCCTTCCCAACC
>DASYUQ010000014.1 GCA_036001065.1 Candidatus Methylomirabilota bacterium | reverse complement strand
CCCCCCACCGGTGGGGGGCTTCGCGCCCGCCAGGATAATTGACACCGCTTCGTCGCGGGTGCTAAGTCTGGACAACCGGCAGTTTCATTGACCCCAGGCCTCCGCGGCGCGATGCGACGCGGAGCGGGAAATAGAGTCCAGTCAGCATCACGACCCAAGGAGGCTTCAATGTTCGGACGGAAGCAGGGGCGGAACTCCAAGAACGGGGGCGCCTCCATCACGCTCCTGACCATCGCCGGCGATCACGCCAAGGTCGAGGGCAAGTTCGAGATTCCCGATTCCATCCAGATCGAGTGCGAGATCGGCGGCGAGCTCAACGTCGACGGGCGGCTCGTGATCGGCGAGAAGGGCGTGGTCAACGCCAACGTCAAGACGGTGGACGCCGTGATCATGGGCCACTACGAAGGCAACATGGTCGCCACCGGCAACGTCGAGATCACCGACACGGGTCGGGTCCGCGGCAACATCCAGACCGACTCGCTGATCATCTCCGAGGGCGGCTTCTTCAACGGCAACGTGACGAAGATCAACGAGGACGGCAAGGCGCGCCCCGTGTACCTGATCGACGAGAAGCGCGCCGGCCAGCAGCGCTAGGAGCGGGCCGGCCGGCCAGCGCCGGAGACCGACGATGGTGTTCCGGAGAAAGAACAAGAACGTCAAGGCGTCCGTCAAAGCGGGCGATCTCACCGCGTTCATCGACGAGGGCTCGGAGATCGAGGGCAAGTACACCTTCCACGGCACCGTGATGCTGAACGGGAAGTTCAGCGGCGAGATTCACAGCACCGACACGCTCATCATCGGCGAGCGGGGCATCGTCAACGCCACCGTCCACGCCGGCACCGTCGTCATCAGCGGCGAGGTCACGGGCAACGTGCTGGCGACCGAGCGCGTGGAGCTGCGGGGCAGCGCCCGGGTGTTCGGGGACGTCGAGGCGCCGGTCGTCGTGGTCGAGGAAGGTGTCCTCTTCGAGGGGCACTGCCGCATGACCAAGACCAATCCCATCGAGGCGGCGCCCACCCGCGACCACTCCGTGATTTCCCTCAAACGTTAGAGGGGCGACCCCCCTAACGACCCCCGGCCAGAACGCCCCGGGGACCGCGCCGGCCCTAGCGCGCCAGCGCCACGCAGGCGACGCCCGCCAGCACCACCACCGCCCCCGCCAGGCGCGGCCCCAGTGCGCCCTCCTTCAACCACAGGCTGCCGATGAGCGCCGAGAGCACGATGGAGACCTCGCGCGTGGCGACCACGTAGCCGGCCTTGGAGAGGCGGAAGGCGAAGAGGACGAGCAGGTAGGCGGTCGCCGTCAGCACGGACGCGACCAGGATCGTGCGCCAGTTCGCGGCCCACTCCCGCCGGAGGGCGGCGGTGTCGGCCAGGATCACCGGCAACAGCAGGAGATTCATCCCCAGGAACATGAGCGCGATGTAGGGCACGGGGTGGAGGTAGGCCACGCCCGCCTTGTCCACCAGAGAGTACGACGCGGTCATGACTCCGGTGAACAGCGCCCACCACGTCCCCGGCCCCACGTGGCTCAGCTGGGCCACGATCCCCGTCCAGCCCCGGCTGGTGAGCTGGAGGCCGACGATGCCCACCACGACCAGGGCGATGCCGGCGGTGCCCAGGGGCGACAGGCGCTCGTCCAGGAGCAGCAGCGCGAAGATCGGTACCAGCGCCACGCCGAAGCCACGGGCGATCGGATAGACCAGCGAGAACTCGCCCGAGCGGTACGAGCGTCCCAGCGCGTAGAAGTAGACGGCGTGCAGGACGATCGTGGCGAAGACGTAGGGCAGCGCGGAGGCGGGCAAGCCGTCGGCCAGCAGAACCCGCACGCCGAGGGGCAGGCAGAAGACCGTCGCCAGCGTGCCGGCCGACCAGAGAAAGCACAGCGGGTCTCGCCCGCGCTTGGAGAGCGCGTTCCAGCCCGAGTGCAGGACGGCCGCGCTGAGGACGAGGGCCAGCGCGGCGCCGGACATCAGGCGCCCAGGCAGGCGACCGGAGAGCGTACGGGCGCTGCGAGCATCCTGGTCCTCAGGGGCGGTGGCCCTCCCGTCTCAGGTTCCGGCTGTCGCGGGCGATTCTACAGGAGGTCGGCGGTCCGCCGGCAGGGTCGCGCCTCCGAATCGACGCTCGCCCACACCGTGCTCCTCTACCCCGCCTGGTCCCGGTAGACCGCCGCCCGATGCCTATCCGGCAAGAAGGCGTACACGGCGTTGCGGACCGCGTCGAAGCCGATCGTGTGCGCCCCACGCCCCGTGTGGACGCTCTCAAGACGGCGCATCGTGTCGGTATCGAAGACATCAATGACCCCGGGGTTCCCGATCGCGACATAGAGATGCCGGAGAGCCGAGCTGAAGAAGACGACGTCGGGCACGCCACGCTCCGCGCACAATGAGGGCGAGCAGGAGGAGCGCCGGATCGTCAAGCTTGTATTTGTCCAGGAACGCGTCGAACGAGCAGCGGTCACCGTGGTGGCCCAGCTCCACCCCCGGAACGTCGTACGGGACCGCCCCTTCGCGCTCGGCCACCGCCATCACCTGGTCGGCCGGCACGAACAGGAACAGCGCGTCCTTGTCGCGGTCAACGCGCGCCTTTTCACGGGTCACCCACGTCATCGGCAGCCCCCTTCCTTCGTCTGACTCACACACACGGCCGACGGCGCTACTTGGCCTTCGCGCTGTTGGTCAGATCGAGCGCCGCCCGGAGCCCCTGCGCCAACTTCACGGCATCGTCGTTCGCCCAGAAGTGCATATAAATAAGCCGGGGGGTGTCCGCGAGCGCATGGTTGTGAACCGCCGTCACCTGGATGCCGTGCTCTCGCAGCGTACGCGCGACCTTGTTCACCTCGGACGCGATCAGCACGAAATCGCCGGTGATCGCCACCTTGCCGTTGCCGGTCGGCTGGAAGTTGAGCACCGTGGCCACGCCCATCGCCGGCAACAGTTCCATCCCGTTCTCCCTGATGCGCTCGGCCCGGCCAACGCTCACCTGAAGAATGCCGTTGGTGACCCTGCCGGTCCGTCCGAGCACGCCCTCGACCTGCGGCTGGTCGATCGTCGGGCCTTGGGTGCCGCCCCCCGCCGGCGGGGCGCCAAAGGGTGTGCCGCTCGCGCTGAGGGCCTCGCGGAGCGCCTTCGCCAACTGCACCGGATCGCCCCGGCCGCTGTAGTGCATGTACATCACGTGCGGCGACATCTCGTTCAGATGATTGTGCAGGGCCGTGACGCTGAGCCCACGCTCCAAGAGCCCGGACATCACCTTCGGGACCTCCGCGTCGAGCAGGACCAAGTCGCCCATGACCATGGCGCCCTGGCTCATCTTTCGGAACGCCGCATACGAGCCCAGCGCGAACCCCGGCCTCACCTCCACACCCTGCACCGTGACCTTCAGATCGGTCCGGGGCATGCCCACGCGGAAGACGCCGCCCGGCTGCACCGCTCCCTTGTAAGCAAGCGCCTGCTCGACCGCCACCCACTCAGTCTCGGGCTGGGCGGGGGCGACGGTCGCCGTCATGACCAGCACGACGGCGGAGAGTACGGAATGACGAAGGACTGCTGACGTCATGGCTTCCCCTTTCGTGTCTATTGAGCGGGAACGACGAACTCCGAGGACCTTTTCCTGCCGGCCCGTTCCCGACATCGCGAGCGTTATGCCAGCGCGCCGCCTTACCCGCCTCCGGTCACGCCACGGATCGAGAGGTCGTCAAAGGCCGTGACGGAATCCGCCTTCGTCCAGAGGCCCACCCGCCCGGCGCGGAACCTCGCGTTCCGATGGTCGAGCAGGAGCTTGCCGTTGAGCCAGCCCTGCATGTGGTCGCCGACGGCCACGACGCGGATCGTGTGCCACTGACCGAGCGCCGGCGCCTTCACGCTTGCGCTCGCGAGCTCCCGGCGGCCACGGTCGTAGGAGTACAGCCGGAAGTTGTCCTCGAGCCCGTTGGCCCGGACAACGTAATACTTGCCGTCGCTGAACCGGAAGACGATGCCGCCCGAGGCGTCTTCCCGGCCGGAGATCGGCTTGAACTTCATGGACACGTCGACGTCGGTGTAGGGACCCGGGGGGGCCACGATGACGTTGAACGTGTTCTGGGTCGCGCGCTGCACGAGGACCTTCTTGCCGCTCGGCGCACCGGCCATATCCTCGACCGCCCACTGGCCGTCTACCCTTGTCCAGCCTTCGATACCCTTGGCCTCGAAGTCCAAGCGCTCGACGGGAATGTCGTCCGGCACCTTGATCTCCGCTGGCGCGGCGAGTGCTGGCCCGGGCCGCGTGAGGCCGTAGGCGCCGAGCACGGTCAGCGCCACCCTCAAGAGCTCCCGTCGCGACATCGTCGCGCCCCGCAACCTGGCCTCCTAGTCCAGCTTCTCGGCCACGGTCTTCCACGCGGCGCCCTTGACCAGCGTGACGTCGGCGACGGGATGGCCGTCCTTGATCGCCGGCATGACGCTGACCGCGCGGAACCCCTTGTTCTCTTTCACGGCTTCAGAGGCCGCAGCATCGAGCGACCGCTTTGCTTTCGCCATCGCCTCGCTCTGCACCGTCGCGGCCGTGAGGTCTTCCCCGCCCGTGATCGGCTCCGCCTTTGCGACCTTGCCCGTCTTGTGATCAACGATGACTTCCGAGAACTTGTCGCCCTTCATCGTGTAGATGGAGAGCTGCAGCTTGCCGTGCTCGACCTCGTACTTGGCGGAGATCGGCGTACCCTCCCGCGCGCTCGCCGACAGGCCGCGCTGCAGGGACACCTTCGCGACCTTCATCGCCTTCGCGAGTTCCGCGTGCTCCTTGTCGTCGTACTTCTGCGCCCAACCCGTCGGTACCGCAAAACACCACGCCACGAGAAACGCCAGCGCGATCGTCGTCTTTCTCATGTTTCGCTCTCCCCTGTGTCGGTGTGAACGTGCTATGTCTTCTGCTTCAACACGGCGTAGAGGCCGTCGAAGATCGCCATGCCCTGCTCGAGCAGTTCATGATCGTCCGGTGTGCTCACCGCGAGCCCCTTGATGGCGAGATCAACGCCCGTGGACTCGTTCCGCGTGAACTTGCCGTCGTGCAGGTCGGCCTCGTGGACGATCTCGGCGATCACCTTCACACGCCGGTCCTTGATTCCGAAGCGCTTGACGAGCGTCTCGAAGGTGCAGTCCTCGCCATGGTGGCCGAAGTCGGCGCCGAGGACGTCGAAGGGTATGCCCTTGCGGGCCGCGTCGGCGGCGTCCGCGAAGGCAAATTTCGCGTCGGGATCGCAGAACCGCTTGATGAGCCACGCCGACGCGATGCGGTCGATGTGCGGCCGCGGACGCGTGACCCATGTACTGCCGCGGGGTGGCAACGACGCGCGATGCCGGCCGCCCGCCGCCCGCGGCCGGCTCTCCGCCGTGCGGAGACGCTTCGCCGTCGTCTCCCACAGCGCCCGGGCGCGCCGACCGAGGGGCGCCTCCAGATAGTCGATGGCCTGGATCCGGTCCAGCTCGCGCTTGAGGCCGTCGAGCTTGCCGCGCGGTTGCGCGACGGACCCGCGGTGGTTCGCCCGGTAACGATCGAGCTGCGCGAGGATCTCCCGGCACCCCTGCACGACACGCTGGTATTCGACGGCGCGGGCCTTGTGGAAGAGCGCCGTCACCTGCTCCTCGGTCATGTTCTCGATGCGGTCGACGTGAAGCAGGGTCGCCTCGCCGCAGAACGATTGAACTTCCTGCACGAGCCACTGGAACAGCTCCGTCGTCTCGGCGGTCTCCGGCAGGATCCAGGCCGATCCGCGAAGCCGCACGGCGCCCATCCGCTGGAGCTTCCGCCACACGCCGACGCGGTGCCGGGTCGGTGTGGGCGGGAGGCTCATCAAGAGCGTCAGCCAGCGCATCGAGTTCTAACCGTAACGCTGTCGCTGGTCAATGAAAATGTCATCCCTTACTGCAACGTGAAAATGTCATCCCCCCGGGGGTATCGGCGTCCGCCGGTTCTTGGCCGCGATCGCCCACGTCGCCGCGCGTCGCCACGGATGCGAAGGCGCGGGGCGCCA
>DASYUQ010000013.1 GCA_036001065.1 Candidatus Methylomirabilota bacterium | reverse complement strand
GCTGTCGCGCCTCACCGCACCGTGAGCGTGAGGTTACCGCCGAGGAGACTGAAGCTCGCGGCCCCCGTCTGTAAATAAACCTGGACGTCCACCGTCCCCGCCGAGAGCCCCGGGAGATTGGGCGCGATCGCCGTGGCGCTGGTGGGGAAGGGCACGGTGAGCGTCGTGCCGCCTGCGAGCGCCGTGGCCCGGGCTTGGGCCAGGACCACCCCATTGCGGGCGAAATTGACCACCGGCAGCCCGAAGCCCACGTTCGCAAAGCCGCTGCCCGTGATGGTGAAGCTGGCCGGCGGCGCCGCCAGGTCGATCGAGTTGGGCGTGATGGCGGGAGCAGGCCGGGTATCGGTGATGGTGAGCGGCGCGCTGCCGAGCAGACTGTAGCTCGCGGCCCCCGACTGTAGATAAACCTGGACGTTCACCGTCCCCGCCGAGAGCCCCGGGAGGTTGGGCGCGATCGCCGTAGCCGCGGTCGGGAAGGGCACGGTGAGCGTCGTGCCGCCTGCGAGCGCCATCGCCCGGGCTTGGGCCAGGACCACCCCATTGCGCGCGAAATTGACCACCGGCAGCCCGAAGCCTAGGTTCGCAAAGCCCCCACCCGTGATCGTGAAGCTCGCCGGCGGGTCGACCAGGTCGATCGAGGTGGGCGTGATGGCGCTCACGCCCGGGGCCGGCCGCGTGTCGCTGACCGTGAGCGTCGCGCTGCCGAGCAGACTGTAGCTCGCGGCCCCCGACTGTAGATAAACCTGGACGTTCACCGTCCCCGGCGAGAGCCCCGGGAGATTGGACGCGATCGCCGTAGCACTGGTGGGGAAGGGCACGGTCAGCGTGGTCCCGCCCGTGAGCGCCGTGGCCCGGGCTTGGGCCAGGATCACCCCGTTGCGCGCGAAGTTGACCACCGGCAGCCCGAAGCCCAGGTTCGCGAAGCCGTTGCCCGTGATGGTGAAGCTGGCAGGCGGCGTGGCCAGGTCGATCGAGTTCGGCGTGATGGCGCTCACGCCCGGGGCCGGCCGCGTGTCGCTGACCGTGAGCGTCCCGCTGCCGAGCAGACTGTAGCTCGCGGCCCCCGTCTGCAGATAAACCTGGACGTTCACCGTCCCTGCCGAGAGCCCCGGGAGATTGGGCGCGATCGCCGTGGCACTGGTCGGGAAGGGCACGGTGAGCGTCGTGCTGCCCGTCATCGCCGTGGCCCGGGCTTGCGCCAGGATCACTCCGTTGCGCACGAAGTTCACCACTGGCAACCCGAAGCCTAGGTTCGCAAAGCCCCCGCCCGTGATCGTGAAGCTGGCAGGCGGCGTGGCCAGGTCGATCGAGTTCGGCGTGATGGCGCTCACGCCCGGGGCCGGCCGCGTGTCGCTGACCGTGAGCGTCCCGCTGCCGAGCAGACTGTAGCTCGCGGTCCCCGTCTGCAGATAGACCTGGACATCCATCGTGCCCGCCGAGAGTCCCGGCAGATTGGGCGCGATCGCCGTGGCCGCGGTCGGGAAGGGCACGGTCAGCGTCGTGCTGCCCGTCATCGCCGTGGCCCGGGCTTGCGCCAGCACCACCCCGTTGCGCGCGAAGTTGACTACCGGCAGCCCGAAGCCCAGGTTCGCAAAGCCCCCGCCCGTGATGGTGAAGCTGGCCGGCGGCGCCGCCAGGTCGATCGCGCTGGGCGTGATCGTCAGGTCCACCCGGACCTGAACGAGCGGCATGTAGATGTTGTTGCCTTCGTGGGTCTCCACCACCAGGTTGTCCGCATCGGCCTTGACGATGACGTAGTACGCGCCCGGAAGCGTCCCGGTGGGAATGGTCATCGCGGTCGAGCCCGCGCTGATCGCGCCCGGGGCGAGCGCGGGCACCGCGCGGCTTTCCAGCAGGACGTCAGTCGCGTCGAGCACGGCATCAGGCGAGAGGTAGAACTTCGTGGTCGAGGCAGGCGCCGGCCCGCCGCCCTGGTTCATGGTGGTGTCGCTCACGGTGAAGGCCGCGCCGGCGCCCACCGCGGCCGGGACGGAAAGAGCCGAGACGATGAGATCCGGGGGGATCTCGTCGCTGATGATCGTTACGGTCGCCCTGCCCGGCGTCCCGACGATATAGGCCGGGTCCGCGCTGAGCGTGACGATGACCGTCTCGTCGGGCTCGACGAGCGTGTCATCGAGGGGGATCACGACGATCGTGGCTGTCGCCGAACCCGCCGGAATCGTCGCGCTTCCGGGCAGGGTGAGATAGTCGCTGCCCGGAGTTGTGGAGCCGCTGACGGCGTAACCGACGGTCAACGCCTCGTCAGTGGGGCCGGTGCGGCGCACCGTGAACGTAGCCGTGGTCTGGCCTGCCTCCGTCGCGACGGCGTCGGTCGCGACAATCGTCACCACCGGCCGGTTGACCCCACCCAGCACGATCTGCGCCGACTGGAAGAGGTCGAGGCGGCCGGCACCAAAGCTGTCATCGGGGCCTGCGAGGCCCAGGTCCACGGCTCCTTGAACGAGGACGGCTTCCAGCTCGTCCACGGTCAACGTAGGGTTGACCGATCGGAGCACGGCGACGGCGCCCGTCACGTGCGGGGTCGCCATCGACGTGCCGCTCGACTCCACATAACCGCCGGGGATCGACGAAACGATGCCGACGCCGGGGGCGCTCAGGTCAGGCTTGACGGAGCCGTCGCAGGGAGACGGGCCTCGCGCACTGAAGAATGCGATGTCGTCGAAGAAATCCGTCGCGCCTGTCGCGAATGACTCCGGACCGGCGCCAGGGCTCCGAACGCTTCCCTCGTCGGGTCCGTCGTTGCCCGCGGCGAACGCCGGGAAGATCCCGGCAGCGCGAAGGGCCTGCACATCCGCCCGAAACTCCGTGATGCAGCCGGCGGTGCCGAAGCCCCAGGAGCTGTTGACGACGTCCGGGGCGTTGGCCGGATCTCCCCCCGGAGCGAGGAACCACTCGAAGATCTGGTGAAAGGCCGACGTGAGGCCGATCCCCAGGTCGTTCCACGCCTTCGCCGCGATCCATTTCGCGCCGGGGGCCACGCCGATGTTCGACCCGGACGCGTCGCCCCCCACCGCCGTCCCGGTCGTGTGAGTGCCGTGGCCGTTTGGATCGAAGGGGCTCGCGTGCTCGCGGTAGGGGTCGAACCAGCTGGTGTTATGGTTGCCTCGGTATCGCGGCTGCAGATCCGGATGGGTCAGGTCCACGCCGGTGTCGAAGCTCCCGACCACGCTGCCGACGCCGGTGTAGTTCGGGTTGAGTGTCCATACCTCGGGAGCCCGGATTTGTGCGATGTTCCACTCGCTGACGGAGGCGCTGGGCCCGGGCGTGGCAGCGGGTCGGATGGGCTGGGGCGCGGGGATAGACGCATCCGGGCGAACCTCCCAGACGTCAGGGCGGGCGGCCAGGCGGCGAATGACGGGCTCGGTCGCGGTGACCGCAAGGCCGTTGAACACCCAGAACGGGATCACGCGTTGCACGGAGCCCAGCGACTGCTCGCGAGCGATGAACGCCAGAATCGAAGCCTGATCCCGGTTGGCGACGTCCCGAAGGACGTCCACGACGGCCCTCTTCCGCGCCAGTCGTTGGCCGCGCGGCACGGTGGCGGCGGCGGCTGCCGGGTCCGCCTGGTTCACCATTTCGACGATCACCGAGAGCGTTCCGCCCTGGGGCAGCGCGCTCAGGCGCGTCTCGAGCTCCGGATGTAGGCGGCCGGCCCAGGCCGCCTGACTGAAGATGAGGAGCGATGTTGTGAATACTGCGGCCAGGATTCGCCGGTTCATGCCCGGCTTCCCGAGGTGAGGCGCGTCGGGTGCCTCCTCTTCAACAGCAAATGGTCGGGCTCTGCGGACCCTGGCTACGTCAGGGGGGAGTAATCTTTACACAAATCCCTCGCGTCGGCTACCGCCAAAAAGGAGGACTGTGGAGGCTCAGAGCCCGCGGGACCGCACGCGGAAGTCGACGTTGTCGCGGACCCACTTCCACAGGCGCGCCTGCTCGGCCGGCTGGGCCCCCGGCATGAGTTGGGCGCGCCAGCCCTTCATCACTTCCACCTCGGTCGCCCACAGCCTGACCCGCTGCCGGGGGACGTGCCGGCGCCAGTTGTCGCCGACCTTCGGGCTCGCGTAGGCCAGCCGTACCGTGATGTTCTTGGAGAGGTATTCCAGCGGCCGGAGATCGATCTGCCGGTACAGGGCCATCGGATCGTCCTTGAGGTTCGGCACGGGGATGTCGGGAACGCCGTCGCTGACGACCATCACCGTGATGGCGCTGAGGACCAGGCCGCGCTCCTTGGCGATTCGGGCCACCTGGACGAAGAAGGGGTTGAAGTCAGTGAGCCCGTCGGTGGGAACGAACCACCTCCGCAGATCCGTCTCGATCTGGGCGATGTCCTTGCCCTGGAAGTCGTGGATGGGCCGAAAGGCCTTCGGCTCGCTGGACTGCCGGCCTCCGATGGCCGCGACGAACAGGTTGCGCGGCTTGCCGAGCCCCCCCAGACCGTTGAGATGGCCGTACAGGTAGTAGGCCAGAAAGCTCATGGCGTTGTCGTAGTCCTGGCGGAACGAGCCGCTGGTGTCCACGCCGACGAAGAGCGTCTCCCGTGGCTTCCCCTCGGTCGTCTGGGCGGCCAGGGCGGCGGCCGCGGACAGGACGAGGCCGGCGACCAGCGACGCAGCGGCGAGACGCAGCGGCGTCGTCATACGTTGCCCTGCTTGCGCGGCTGGAGCTGCCCCACGCCGGCCAGGGCCTCGCGCGTCTCCATCACTTCCTTGAGACCGCGGAACGGCAGGCTGAAGAGGGGGCGGCCCGTCAGCACCACCATGCTGAAGTTCAGGGCCGCGGCGATGAGATGGATGACGGGCAGGGCCAGGTATTCCAGCAGCTCATCGCTCCTCTCGTGCAGCCAGCCGATCTCACGCTTGAAGTCCTCGAGCGGCGCCCGCCACCAGGCCATGGCCGCCTTGGGCAGGTCCCGCGCCATCGCCCGGCCTTCGGTGCCCTCCATCGGCTGCCGGGAGATGAAGGCCAGCAGCGGCGGCGTCCCGTACCGCCCGAACAGGAACCACGTCATGCCCCGCACGCCGACCCAGCCGAAGGTGGCCAGGGTCAGGGTGAACACGATCCCCGGCCGGAACTTGTCGCCCGTCTGCTGGGCGATCCAGGGCGTGACGGCGTCGACCAGCTCGCGATAGAGGAACATCACCTCGAAGATCATGACGAACATCTCGACCAGGACGATCTGGACGATGAACTTGAACTCCCGCTGCTTGACCGCTTCGACCAGGGCCTGGACGCAGGCGAAGCTCCCCATGATCAGCAGGAACAGGAAGAACCACAGGACGGGTCCGGCCAAGCGCGGGATCTGCTCGGCGCCGACCATGTCGGACAGCACCTCCGACACGGTGGGGAACAGCGTATAGGTGAAGATCGTGGTCTCCAGCATGCACCAGAAGACCAGCATCACGAAGGCGATCCAGGGCACCCCGGGCTGGAAGTACTCGCTGGTCATCCGGCCCGTCACCGTGAAGGGGATCAGGATCACCTGATGCAGGGCCTCCAGGATCATCTTGACCGCCATCCGGGTGAGCGCGAACACCCAGCCGGCGACCACGGCGGCCATCCGGAACATGCCGACCCAGTACAGCCAGACCGCGCGCGCGCCGTCCCACCAGGTCACCAGCATGGTGGAGACGAAGGCGATCCGCCGGGACCGAAACGGCAGGGTGTAGATGGAGAGCTGCGTACACCAGATCGCGGCGATGCCGAGCAGGACGGGAAACAGCAGGAAGAAGAGCTTGGCCGCAGTGATCCACCCCGAGGAGGAATCGAGGAAGAAGTCGAGCAGCATCCGCTGCAGGCGCGGGATCCAGATGATCGGCGCGGCGAGCAACTCCGCGACCTCCCGCCACCGCTCCGGCACCCTGGTGATCATCTGCTCTAGCATTCCCCCCACCTCCCCGGACGAAATCGGTCCCCTTCGGATAAGCAAGGTTCTGGCCGTGTCGGCGGGCCACAAATGCTTGATTTTCTAAGGGGGCGATGGCCTGGCCCAGGACTTTTTGTCACGTCGCCGGGCCAAGTTGGACCCCGCGCCGTTCCCTTCGAGGCGCTCAGCGGAGCGGCCGAGCGGCGATCGCCGCTCAGCCGCTCCGCTGGCGCGGGGACTTACACGGGCAGCTCGCTCGTCGGATGGGCGGACTGAAACCGGCGATAAAGGTCGCTCACCGGCTTCTGCAGATGGCTCAACTGCTCCATGATGCCCGCGAAGGCCTCAGCGGCCGACGCATGCTCGCCCTGGTAGAACTGCACTTCGCCTTGCAGCCGGCTGATCTCCTTGCGGAGCTCCCCGACCTCGGTGCGGAGCCGCTCGCAATCCTGTTCGACGTTCTGCATCTTGCCCTTGAGCCGGTCCCGGTCGTCGAGAAATCCGGGAATGAGCCGACCCGTCAGGTACTGGCTCTCCTCCAGCCACCGATCGATCCGCTGCCGGTCCTCCAGTATCTCGGCGTCCTGCATTACGTTCGCCTCCTCTCCGTCGCGCACTGGGGTGGATAGTTCGGGACGCGAGCGCGCCGCGCGGTCACGCGTGCGCGCGCCCGACCCGCGTTCCGGCCGATCCCGGAGCGCGCGATCGGGACCTTCGTCTGGGCGCCGATCGACCAGCACCGGGGTGTGCCGATCGCCCTGGAGGCGCCACTGCAGATGTTCGTGGGGAGCCGGCTGGGGAGCGGGGGACGGTGAACCTGGCCTGTTGACTGACGGCGTGCGGAGCTGACCCGACCGTGGTTCCCTCCCAAGATGTTGAGCCGGTCGTCACTCTAGCAACTACATCTCGTGGTGCCAAGAAAAAACCGCGGGCCACCCCGATCTGAGAAAATTCCTCCACAATCCGGGCAGTGAGCGACCCGACTCCCCGCCCCACGCGCGGCAAGCGACGTGATTTCCTCGTCACCGCTCCTGGCATCGGTGTTGCCACGGCGAGCGAATGTCGTGAGGATCACCTGCACGTGGTGTCAGCGCGAAGGCCAGGCGGGCGGGCCGGAGGGTCCCCCCGCCAGGTTCTTCGCGGAAGGCGACGCCGCGCTCCGGTCTCGTTCGGAGGCGAGCGCGGGGCGACGATCCCGGGCTTTGCCGGCCGATTCCGCGACGATCGCTCGAGTCGCCGAGGCCCTGAAATTCACTTCCGGCGTGGATCTCTGCGACGATTGCCTCGGCGCCCACATCGGCCTGACGCCGGCCCAGGTTGACGCCGCCGCCTCACGGCTGGCCAACTCTCCCGACTTCCTGCGCGACGAATGGCGGTGGGGACAGTGCGGGGCGCGGACCCGGGTCACTCGGGCCCGGTCGCGGGGCGTCAAGGCCAGCTGAGCGCCTCCGGTCCCCGCCCGGCGACTCGCGTTGACCGGAGCGGCGTCGCTCGGCTAGCATCCGCCCACAGCGCATGGACCTGCCCCGGACGGCGAATGCGGTCGTCATCGGCGGCGGCGTGGTCGGTTGCAGCATCGCCTACCATCTCGCCCGGCGGGGCCTGCGCGACGTGCTCGTGCTGGAGCGCGAGGCGGTCGGCTCGGGGACCACCAGCAAGGCCGCCGGCGGCATCCGCGCCCAGTTTCCCACCGAGACCGAGATCCGCTTCTCGCTCGAGAGCATCGAGGTCTTCGAGCGTTTTCGGGAGGAGTTCGGCGTCGACCCCGGCTACCGGCAGATCGGCTATCTCTTCCTCGTCTCCGAGGCGGCCGACCTCCGCGGGTTCGAGGAGCGCATCGCGCTGCAGCGACGCCTGGGCGTCGACGTGCGGGTGATCACCCCGGCCGAGGCCCGGGAGCTCGTCCCCGCGCTCCGCGTGGACGACCTGATCGCGGCCGTCTGGGGACCAAAAGACGGCTTGGCCGGCCCCGCCGAGGTGACGGCCGGGTTCGCCCGGCGCGCCCGCGAGCTGGGCGCCCGGATCGTCGAGGGCGCGGAGGTCACCGCCATCGAGGTCGAGCGCGGGCGCGTGCAGGGCCTGAGGACGTCCCGGGGCGCGGTCGCCGCACCGCTCGTGATCAACGCGGCCGGCCCCGCCGCCGCCCGCGTCGGGCGTCTGGCCGGCCTCGATCTTCCCGTGCATCCGCGCCGCCGTCACATCTTCTTCACCGAGCCCTTTCCCGAGATTCCCGGGCCGGTGCCGCTCACCACCGACCGCGCCAGCGGCTTCTACTTCCGCAAGGAGCTCGAGCAGGTGCTGCTGAGCCCGGGCGACGTCCAGGATATCGGCGAAGATCTGGTGGCTCCGGTGGACTGGGGCATGGTCGAGGAGGCCGTGCAGAAGGCGGTGCACCGGCTGCCGATCCTCGAGAAGGCGCGCATCGCCGGGGGCTGGGCGGGCCTCCGCCCGCTGACGCCGGACGATCACGCGATCATCGGGCCGGCGCCCGGCGTGGAGGGCTTCTTCCTGGCCGTCGGCTTCGGCGGCCACGGCTTCCAGCACTCCCCCGCCACCGGGCGCGCCGTCGCCGGGTGGGTGCTGGACGGCAAGCCGTCGATGGACCTCGCGCTCTTCGATCCGGGCCGCTTCCGGCACGGCGCCGTGGCCCACGATCGTGGTCCCGACGCCGAGTAGCGCAGGAAGATCGGGAGATGCTCAAGAGCGGGAGACGCTCTGTCGCTGGTCAATGAAAATGTCATCCCTTACTGCAACGTGAAAATGTCATCCCCCCGGGGGTATCGGCGTCCGCCGGTTCTTGGCCGCGATCGCCCACGTCGCCGCGCGTCGCCACGGATGCGAAGGCGCGGGGCGCCA
>DASYUQ010000012.1 GCA_036001065.1 Candidatus Methylomirabilota bacterium | reverse complement strand
GTACGGGCCGCAACGCGAGTGAAGCCTGAGCAGGCCCCGAAAGCTTGGATGCGAGCGCCGAGTCTCCTCTCATTGGACGAAGGCCGCCGGGGGCGATCGGATCGACCGACGTACGAAGATTGCCCTGCTCGCCGGGGTAGTGGGCGCAGCACGTACGCACGCGGGGACTGGCAACACGGGAGGCCTGTCGCTGAGCCGGGGCGACTCGGCACCCATTCCGTCGGGGGATGGGCGCGGCAGGTGTCGGAGGGGCCCATAGTACCGAGGAAGCTGGGCAACGCCAGTGGAGGGAAGGGGCCCTGGTTCGGGGTGCGCTCGGAGGAGCAGAGGGGAGGGGGATTGGCGTGAGCCTGGCAACCCCCGCGAAACTCAGGACGCTTCAAGGGGCGCTGTACGTGACGGCCAAGCAGGAACCCTCGCCCCTGCGAATGCCGCCCGTGAAACCCGTCCGAGAGCCGGATGACCGAAATGGTCACGTCCGGTTCGATGAGCGGGGACGCGAGACGGAGCGATGGACTTCTCGGCGAGAGCGGCCACGAAAGACGCCGCTCGCAGCAGGCGCCGCCGGTCCTGTACGCCACCGCGCTCGGCCTCGACTCTACCGATGATCACGTTTGAGCTCAGCTATCAAGGGCTCGAGGGCTCAGTCCAACAAGCCCATATCC
Source organism: Candidatus Methylomirabilota bacterium (assembly GCA_036001065.1). Lineage (NCBI taxonomy): Bacteria > Methylomirabilota (SeqCode) > Candidatus Methylomirabilota bacterium. The sequence goes on along the minus strand of DASYUQ010000012.1, from coordinate 40,413 downwards.
ACCTGGGCCGGCCCGCCATTACCGGCGGAATCGTCCTGTTCCTGTGCACGAACCTCGGGAACGCGCCGGCCACAGTGCCAACGCCCCAATCCTGTCCTGCCGCCCCGGCAACGATCTCGGGGACGCTGACCGCTGCCGACGTCGTGGCTCAGACGGGGCAGGGGATCGACGGGGCCGCCGACTTCGGGGAGATCGTGCGGGCAATCCGCGCCGGCGCGACCTACGCCAACGTGCATTCGACCCTCCGCCCAGCGGGCGAGATCCGCGGCCGGATCCGGGGGACCGGCAAGCGAGAGTAACCGGCCCGGCGGGTGGCGTGGACCGCGTGAAAAGCCCCGCCCCGCGGGGCTTTTCTCGTTTCTGCGGCCGCGCCTGACCGGTTTGGAGGTTTTCGCGGGACGGGGGGTGCCTGCTATACTCTCGGCAGTGAAGGGCATCATCCTCGCCGGCGGCTCCGGCACCCGCCTCTACCCTCTGACCATCGCGATGAGCAAGCAGCTGGTGCCGGTCTACAACAAGCCGATGGTCTATTACGCCCTCTCAACTCTGATGCTCGCCGGCGTCCGCGAGATTCTCGTCATCACGACGCCCCAGGACCAGGACGCCTTCCGGCGGCTCCTGCGCGACGGCCGCCACCTGGGGATCAGCATCGAGTACGCGGTGCAGCCGAGCCCCGACGGTCTGGCCCAGGCCTTCGTCATCGGGCGAAAATTCGTCGGCGCCGCCGCCGTCGCCCTGGCCCTCGGCGACAACATCTTCTACGGCCATGGCTTCCCCGAGTATCTCCGGAGGGCCGCGCGGCGGACCAGCGGCGCCACCGTCTTCGCGTACTGGGTGCGCGACCCCGAGCGCTACGGCGTGGTGGAGTTCGACCGCACGGGCCGCGCCGTCGGGCTCGAGGAGAAGCCGGCGCGCCCCCGCTCGCACTACGCGGTCACCGGGCTCTACTTCTACGACAACGACGTCGTGGAGATCGCCGCCGGGCTCAAGCCCTCGGCCCGCGGCGAGCTCGAGATCACCGACGTGAACCTCGCCTATCTCAACGCCGGCACGCTGCGGGTAGAGCTGCTGGGGCGCGGGATCGCCTGGCTCGACACGGGCACGCACGAGGCGCTGCTGCAGGCCTCGGGCTTCATCCAGACGCTCGAGGAGCGGCAGGGCCTCATGGTGGCCTGCGTCGAGGAGATCGCGTACACCATGGGGTACATCACGGCCGAGGACGTCCGCCGGATCGCCGAGCCCATGCGGGGGAACTCCTACGGCCAGTACCTGCTGCGCCTCGTCGAGGGCGACCGGCAGGAGTCCCGGTGACGGCGGCGGGCGCGGGACTTCCGCGCCCCGGCCCCACCTGCTAGGATTTGCCGGATGGAATTCACCCCTGACGCCAAGCGGGCTTTCAAGACCCAGTCTTACACGCCGGCGCCGGCGATCGACGGCGTCCGCATCGTCGACCTCCGACGCCACCACGACGACGGCGGCTCGATCACCGAGCTGGCACGTCTCGCCGACGGACGTCCGGAGGCCTTCGCCGACTTCACCGTGCGGCAGATCAACTACAGCGAGATCGCGCCCGGCGTCATCAAGGCCTTCCACCTCCACACGCGCCAGACCGACATCTGGTACGTCCCGCCCTCCGATCGCCTGCTCGTCGTCCTCCTCGACGTCCGCCAGGGCTCGCGCACGGAAGGCGCGCGCATGCGCTTCATGCTGGGCGACGGCGCCTCGCTGCTGGCGCGCATTCCCCCCGGGGTGGCCCACGGCGTGCGCAATCTCGGCCCCGGCCCCGGCCGCATCATCTACTTCGTGGACGTCCAGTTCTCGCCGGAGCCCTCGACGTGCGACGAGGGCCGGCTGCCGTGGGACTATGCGGGGGCCGACGTCTGGGACGTGACGCGCGGGTGATGCGGAGCCAACCCGATGTCGCGCTGGGGCGTGACGCGCGGGTGAGCCGGGTGGACGCGTGAAGCTGCTCGTCACCGGCGGCGCCGGCTTCATCGGCTCGAACTTCATCCGACACGTGCTCCAGACCCATCCGGAGGACCGGGTAGTCAACCTCGACAAGCTGACCTACGCCGGCAACCTCCAGAACCTCGCCGACGTCGCCCTGGACACGCGCTATGCGTTCGTCCACGGTGACATCGGCGACGCCAAGCTGCTGCGCGACGTGATGCGCGGGGTGGATGCGGTCATAAATTTCGCCGCTGAGTCGCACGTCGATCGTTCTCTCATGGAGCCAGACTCTTTCCTCAAGACCGACGTGTTCGGCGTCTACACGCTGCTGGAGGCGGTGCGCGAGCTGCAGATCCCCCGCCTGCTGCACATCAGCACGGACGAGGTCTACGGCAGCGTCCCCCAGGGCTCGTCGCGCGAGACCGACCCCCTGCGGCCGTCCAACCCGTACTCGGCGTCGAAGGCCGGTGGCGACCTCCTGGTGGGGGCGTACTGGCAGACGTACCGCCTGCCGGTCCTGATCACCCGCTCGTCGAACAACTTCGGGCCCTACCAGTATCCGGAGAAGGTGGTCCCGCTCTTCATCACCAACGCGCTGGACGATCAGCCGCTGCCGCTCTATGGCGACGGCCGCAACGTGCGCGACTGGCTCTACGTCCTCGACAACTGCGAGGCCATCGATCTGGTGCTCCGCCGGGGCGCCGAGGGCCAGATCTACAACATCGGCGGCGGCCACGAGGTGGAGAACATCGTGCTGACCCGCCAGATCCTGCGCCTGACCGCCAAGCCGGAGACGCTCATCCGGCCGGTCAAGGACCGGCCCGGGCACGACCGCCGCTACTCGCTGGACTGCTCCAAGGTGCGGCAGCTCGGCTGGAGGCCGCGCCACCGCTTCGACGCGGCGCTGGAGGCCACGGTCGCGTGGTACCGCCAGCACGAGCCCTGGTGGCGGCCCCTCAAGTCCGGCGAGTTCAGGACGTACTATCAGCAGCAGTACGGCGACCGGTGAGAATGGCGCGCTGATTCGAGGAGGCCCTGATGAGACGACGCGTGCTCCTGGCGCTCACGCTTCTGAGCCTGGTTCCCGGGGCGGCCCTGGGGGCGCCGTGGTCGCGCGAGCCCCGGCTGCACCCCCAGAGGATCTCCGCCGAGCCATCCTACGTCAGGCGCGTGGAGCCGGCGATCGTGGGGCTGCGGGTGCGCGCCGACGAGCAGGCGCCGTCCAGCGTGCGGCTCGGCAGCCACCGCTTCGGGAGCGGCGTCATCTTCGACTCCCGCGGCTACGCCGTCACCGTCAGCTACGTCCTGCTCGACGCGCTGGAGATCGAGGCGCAGCTCCGCGACGGCCGCCGGGTGCCGGCGCAGCTGGCCGGGCTCGACCTGGAGACGGGGCTCGGCATCGTGAAGCTGGCGGGCGGCGGGCCCTGGCCGGTGGCGGCGCTGGGGCAGTCGGGGGACATCCCGGCCGGAACGCTGACCGGCACCGTGGGCGTGGACGAGGACAACGACCTCGTCTGGGTCAGCGGGTCCGTCCAGGCCATCCGGCGGTTTTCGGGTTTCTGGGAGTACATGCTCGACCGCGCCCTGTTCGTGGCGCCGGCCAGCCGCTCGTGGGGCGGCAGCGCCGTCGTCGACGCCGGCGGCGCCGTGATCGGCATCGCCTCGCTGCGCCTGGGCGAGCCGCCTTACGTGAATGTGGTGATCCCCATCGAGAAGTTCGCGCCCGACAAGGACGAGCTGATCGCCGCCGGCCGCGTCGTCAGCCGCCGGCCGCGCCCGTGGCTCGGCCTCTACACGGCGCCCACCCGACAGGGCGTGGTGGTGGAGGGCTTCGCGCCGGTCGGCCCCGCCGCGGGGGCGGGCTTCCGCAAGGGCGATCGCATCCTCAGCGTCAACGGCATCACCGTGGGCACGCAGGAGGAGTTCTACGAGCAGCTCTGGCGGGGGCAAGCCGGCGACGTCGTCCGGGTGGCGGTGCAGCGCGACGAGGCCGTCCACGTCATCGCCGTCCGCTCCATCGACCGCTACCGGTTGCTGCGGGGCGCGCCGCGCTGAGATAATCCCCGGCGATGAAGGGCGCTGCCGACACCTACCAGGGGCGTGGGCTCATCGCCGATCCCATCCACCAGTACATCCTGTACACGCGGCCGGGGGGGATGGCGGGGGAGGCGACCGAGCAGGACGTCATCGACACGTCCTGGGTGCAGCGGCTGCGACGGATCCCGCAGCTGCAATCGGCCCGCTGGGTCTTTCCCGCCGCCGAGCACAGCCGGTTCCAGCACTCGCTGGGGGCGATGCACCTGGCGGGACGGCTGGCCCAGCAGCTCTACCCGTCGCTGCGCGCGATCTTCCCCGAGGGGCCGTCGGTGGCGCTGCTGGAAGAGCTGCTCCGGATGGCCGGGCTGCTCCACGACGTCGGTCACGGCCCCTTCGGTCACTTCTTCGACGACAACTTCCTGATCGACTACGACCTGACCCACGAGCTGGTCGGACAGCGGATCATCCGCGAGGAGCTGGGCGAGATCCTGCGCCATCTCCGTCGCAGCCCGTCGGGAGCGTTCGCCGCCGGCGAGCAGATCGACCCCGAATGGATCTGCTACCTGATGGGCAAGGGCTACACGCAGCCGCTGGACTCGCACCCCAGGTGGCTGTCCTTCCTCAAGCCCCTGCTCTCCGGCGTCTTCACCGCCGACAACATGGACTACGTGCTCCGCGACGCCTACATGTGCGGCGTGGCGGTAGGGCCCATCGACATCGAGCGCATCATCTACTACTCGTTCTTCTCGGAGAAGGGGCTGACGCTCGACCGGGGCGGGCTGCAGGCGTTCATCATGTTCCTCAACGCGCGCTTCTACATGTACACGAACGTCTACTACCACCGCACGACACGCGGGATCGACCTGCACCTCAAGGAGATCTTCCGCGACACGATGCGGCTGGCCTTCCCCTACGACCTCCGCAAGGAGCTCCATCCCTATTTGCACCTCACGGAGTGGACGCTGCTGGAGGAGGTCGGCCGCTGGCACGACGCCGACGACACCGAGAAGAAGGCCCTGGGCGCCGAGTGGCGGCAGGTCCTCGATCGAAAGCTCAAGTGGCGGATGGCGCACGAGGTCGTCCTCGACCTCTTCGAGCCCAAGCGCGGGCAGGGCTTCCTCGACGCCGAGACGGTCGAGCGGCGGGTGCGCATGTTCCTGCCGCCCCGCCTCGCGCGCGTGCCGTTCAGGATCGACATGGCGCTGCAGGATCCCCGCCCGCTCAACCCCCTCAAGATGGGCGACCGGCAGATCTACGTGTACGACGCCTCCACCGGGCGGGTGGCGGTCGAGCCGCTGACCGAGCTCCTCAAGTACCTCCCCGGGAAGGTGGCCCAGTGCCGGATCTTCGCGGTGACCCACGAGCACGACGCCGAGCTGGCCGCCGCGCTGGAGCGGGCGCTGGGCGAGGAGCCGCCGTCGATCCTCACCAACGTTTAGCGGTCGCCTGGGGATGAGCTGGCGGTTCATCACCTGCGCGGCGCTGTTCATCACGTGTCTCTTGACCGCCAACGTGATTGCCGCCAAGCTCGTGGTGGTCGGCGGCGTGGTGCTGCCGGCCGGCATCGTCATCTTCCCCGTCTCCTACATCGTCGCCGACGTGCTGACGGAGGTGTGGGGCTACGGGGCCGCCCGGCGTGTCATCTGGCTCGGCTTCGCCGGCAACGCGGTGATGGCGCTGGCGATCTGGATCGGCGGCGAGCTGCCGGCGGCGGCGTTCTGGAAGGGCCAGGGCGCCTACACGGAGATCCTGGGCCAGACGCCGCGGATCGTGCTGGCCTCGCTCCTGGCCTACCTGGCGGGCGAGTTCGCCAACGCCTACGTCATGGCCAAGGTGAAGATCCTGACGGCCGGCCGCTGGCTCTGGGTCCGCACGATCGGCTCGACGATCGTCGGCGAGGGGCTCGACTCCGCCGTCTTCATCACGCTCGCCTTCGGCGGCGGCCTCCCGCTGGGGACGCTGGGGGCGATCATCGCGGCGCAGTGGTGGGTCAAGGTGGCCTATGAGGCGGTGGCGACGCCCCTGACGTACGCGGTGGTGGGCTGGCTGAAATCGAGCGAGCGGGTGGATACGTTCGACTACCGGACCGACTTCAACCCGATCCGGTTGTAGCCGTGTGGAGGCGGCTCTACTGGCCCGGCTGGGGGTTGGCCACCGCGCTGACGGCGATCGTCGCCGGATTCATGGTGAGCCACGCGCTGCTGTTGGGACAATTCCTGAGCTGGATGGTCGCGTCCGGGAGGGAACGGATGCTGAGCCAGACGTACCCGGTGTTCGCGCTCACCGAGGGCCGCGGGGGCCTGGCGGTGTTCTACGCGCTGTGCGGCCTTCAGGCCGTCGCCGGGCTGGCCTTCCTGGCCCTTGGCCCTCGTCGGACGGCGCCAGCGGCTGGCCGCCGCCGTGGCCGGGCTGGCCGGTCCGTTGTGGCAGGGCACGCACTTCGGCTCGGGCTTCGGCCGGGTGGAGCAGGCCGTGCTGAGGAGCGTGACGGAGGCCGCGCCGGAGGCGGCCGTGCGATTCGTCGCGTGGAACGTGCCGCTCCACGTCTTCCATGCGGCGACGCTGGTCGTGGCGCTCGGCGCGCTCCTGTCCATTCCGCTCCTGGAGCTGCGACGAGCGGCTCGGCGTACTGAAGGGGAGTGAACCCATGGAGAAGTTTCGCGGCGTCGACTACTACGGCATCGAAGACCTCTTGAGCGAGGAGGAGCGGATGGTGCGCGATGCCATCCGCGACTGGGTCGAGGCCGAGTTCCTCCCCCTCGTCACGCAGCACCACCGCGCCGGCACCTTCCCGGTCGAGCTGATCCCCAAGCTCGGCGAGCTGGGCGTCTTCGGGGCGACGCTGAAGGGCTACGGCTGCGCCGGCCTGAACAACGTGGCCTACGGCCTCATCATGCAGGAGCTCGAGCGCGGCGACTCCGGCCTCCGCTCCTGCGCCTCCGTGCAGAGCGGGCTGGTCATGTACCCCATCTACGCCTACGGCTCCGAGGCCCAGAAGGAGACGTGGCTGCCGCGGCTGGCCCGCGGCCAGACGGTCGGCTGCTTCGGCCTCACCGAGCCCGATTTCGGCTCCGACCCGGGCGGCATGAAGACGCGCGCGCGGCGCCAGGGCGGCGCCTACGTGCTCAACGGCACCAAGCTCTGGATCACCAACGGTTCCATCGCCGACGTCGCGGTGGTGTGGGCCAAGGAGGACGACGGCGAGATCTACGGCTACCTCGTGGAAAAGGGGACGCCGGGGTACTCGACGCTCGACATTTCGGGCAAGTTCTCGATGCGCGCGTCGATCACCTCCGAGCTCTCCTTCCAGGACTGCCAGATCCCGCTCGACAACAAGCTGCCCAACGTCAAGGGGCTCAAAGGCCCGCTGGGCTGTCTCTCCCAGGCGCGCTACGGCATCGCCTGGGGGGCGGTGGGCGCGGCCATGGCCTGCTACGACTGGGCGCTGCAGTACGCCCAGCAGCGCGTCCAGTTCGGCAAGCCGATCGCCTCGTTCCAGCTCGTGCAGCAGAAGCTGGTGTGGATGATCACGGAGATCACCAAGGCCCAGCTCCTGGCGCTGCAGCTCGGACGGCTCAAGGACCAGGGCCGGGCCCGGCCCCAGCAGGTCTCCATGGCCAAGATGAACAACGTCTACATCGCGCTGGAGACCGCCCGGATGGCCCGCGACGTCATGGGCGCCGCCGGGATCGTCGACGAGCACCCGGTGATCCGTCACATGATCAACCTGGAAACCGTGAAGACCTATGAGGGCACGCACGACATCCACTCGCTCATCATCGGCCGCGACATCACCGGGCTGGACGCCTTCGGAGTGTAGGCGACGCACCTTGGGCTGAGCCCCGAGGCCGGGCGCCCTGCCCTCTCGCTGGTCGTCGCGGCCCTCACCCTGGCGCTCCAGAACGGCATCGTGATGGCCTTCGCCGTCCTCTACCTGCCGCTCATCGCCGAGTTCGGCGGCTCGCGCGGCGAGGTGGCGACGGTACAGTCCGCCGTCCTGCTCCTGGGCGGCCTCGGCGGTCCGCTGATCGGCTGGGCCTTTGATCGCCTGGGGCCGCGGCGGCTTTTCCAGTGGGGCGCGCTGCTGGCCGCCGGCGCCTTCGTCCTGGCCAGCCGCGCGCCGTCGTTGCCGGCGCTGGTGGCCGCCTACGGGATCCTGGGCGGGCTCGGCCTCTCCGCGCTGGGCAGCCAGGCCAACATGCTCGTCGCCGCGCTCTGGTACCCCGGAGCGCGCGGCCGCGCCATCGCGGCGGTGGACCTCGGCACGGGCTTCGGCGCGTTCTGCTTCATTCCGCTGGCCCAGATGCTGGTGGCCGCCGTCGGCTGGCGCAGCACGCTGCTCGTGTGGGCGGCGCTGCTGCTGGTCGTGGTGGTGCCACTCAACGCGTTCCAGCGCCTGCCGGCGCGCGAGGTGGCGCCGCCGACCCCCGAGCCCGCGCCCGAGCGGGCGGGGTGGACGCTGGCGCTCGCGCTGCGGTCGCCGTCGTTCTGGTGGCTCGGCGCGACCCGGTTCTTCGCCGCCTGCGCCTTTCCGCTGATGAACACGCACATGGTGGCCTATGCCGTGGGCCAGGGGATTCCGCCCGCCACCGCCGCCACCGCGCTTGGCACGGTGAGCCTGGTCAGCCTGGCCGGCCGGCTCACCACCGGCTGGCTGTGCGACCGCATCGGGCGCGCGCCCACGCTCACGCTCACCTACGCCAGCGCGGCGGTCGGGATCGGGTCGCTGACATTGCTGGCGGCCACCGGCTCGCCCCTCTGGCTCGCGCTCTACGTGGTCTTCTACGGCATGGCCCAGGGCTCGAGCGGCATCGTGGCCTCGGCCCGCGCCGCCGACGTCTTCGCCGGCGCCTCGTTCGGCGCGATCTTCGGCTGGCTGGCGCTCGCCGCCGGACCCGGCGAGGCGCTGGGGCCGTGGATCGGCGGGGAGATCTTCGACGTGACCGGCAGCTACCTGGGGGCCTTCGCCTTCGCGGTGGCCTCGCTGGCCGCCGGCGTGTTCGCCATCTGGCGCGTGCGGCCGGATTCGCGCAGATCGACGTACAGCTCGATCTCGTGACCGTCGGGATCGCGGATGCTGAGCGAGCTCGGAGTCTCGCCGAAGGGCGTCAGGCCGTGCTTCTCCACCCAGCGCCGGGCGGCGACCAGGTCCTCCAGCGATTCGCCGACCTCGAACGCGATGTGATAGAGGCCGGGCACGCCCTTGGGCTGCGGGCCGGGGCCCTCGGCGCGCGCCACTTCGCAGGAGACGTCGTGATGGTGGCGCCCGGCCGAGAAGAAGGCGATGCGCCCGCCCTTGCCCGTGCCCGTTTCGGCGAGCCCCAGGACGTCGCGGTAGAACCGGCGCGCAGCCGGGAGGTCGCGGACGAAGAGCGAGACGTGCCCCAGCTCGAGGATTTTCAACGGTGCCGGTGTCTCCATCGCGCGGTTAGTGTACCATTGCGGGGTCATGGCTGATTCGAAGCCGGCGGCCTACACCGGGACCGCCGCGCCTGCATTCGTCGCCGAGATCACCGAGCGCGTCCGGCCCAACGTGAAGTTGATCGGCCTCCTGGCGCTCGGGCATCTCGTCGTCGACGTGAACCAGGGCTCGCTGCCGGCGGTGCTGCCGTTCCTCAAGGCCGCGCACCACCTCTCGTACGCCGAGGCGGCGACGATCGTGCTGGCGGCGAACGTCACCTCCTCGATCATCCAGCCGCTCTTCGGCTATTTCGCCGACCGGGTGGCGCGGCGCTGGCTGCTGCCGCTGGCGGTCTTGCTCTCCGGGATGGGACTCGGCCTCACGGGCGTGGCGCCGGGCTACGGCACGCTGCTCCTGCTCATCGCCGTCATGGGGCTGGGCGTCGCCGCCTACCATCCCGAGGGCTACAAGACGGCCTCCAGCGTCGCCGGGGATCGCAAAGCGACGGCGTTGTCCTGGTTCTCGCTCGGCGGCAACGTCGGCATCGCGCTGGGTCCGCCGGTGATCACGACGCTGGTGACGGGCCTCGGCCTGGCGGGCAGCCTCGGCATGCTGGCGCCCACCGCGCTCGTGGGGGCGCTGCTGCTGGCGGCGCTGCCGATGTTGGCACCCTCGGCGCCCTCGCCGGCGGCCCCGGACGCCGCCCCGGTGCGCGGTGTCCACATGCCCCGGGCCATGGCGCTCCTGATCCTGGTGGTCACGATCCGCTCCTGGACCCAGCTCGGCTTCACGACCTTCGTGCCGTTCTACTACGTCGACTACCTCAAGGCCGATCCGCGACTGGTGGGGCCGCTGCTCTTCGTCTTCCTCGGCGCCGGCGCGCTCGGCACCGTGATCGCCGGTCCGCTGGCCGACCGGTGGGGCGCGCGGCCGTTCATGAGCTGGGTGTTCCTGGCCGCCGCGCCGCTGGGGGTGCTCTTCCTCATGGCGCGGGGCGCGCTGGCCTTCGTGGCGCTGGGATTGTTCGGCGCGGTGCTCGTCTCGTCGTTCACGGTGGCCGTGGTGCTGGGCCAGGCCTATCTGCCGCGCAACGCGGGGATGGCGTCGGGCCTCATCGTGGGGTTCGCCCTCGGCGCCGGCGGCCTCGGCGTGACGGTCCTCGGCTGGATCGCCGACCATTACGGCCTGCCGGCGGCGCTCTGGATCAGCGCGCTCTTGCCGCTGGCCGGCTTCCTGGTGGCGCGGTTCCTGCCGTCGCCGCGCGACCGCCAGTCGCTGACGCGATGAACGACGGCCTCCCGCTCCAGGACGGCGAGCAGGTGCTGCTCATCGATCAGCGCGGCAAGCGCCACCTGCTCTTCCTGCGCAAGTCCGAGACGTTCCACTCCGACCGCGGCTGGATCGCGCACGACGCGATCATCGGCCAGCCGGAAGGCAGCTGGATCCGCAGCTCGCTGGGCCTGCGCTATCTGGCGCTCCGCCCCACCCTCGCCGAGTTCGTGCTGGAGATGCCGCGGGGTGCCCAGGTCATCTATCCCAAGGATCTGGCGATGATCCTCTTCTGGGCGGACATCTTCCCCGGCGCCCGCGTGCTGGAGGCGGGCACCGGCTCAGGCGCGCTCACGCTGGCCCTGCTCCGGGCCGTCGGCCCCGAGGGGCGGATCATCACCTACGAGCAGCGCGACGAGTTTGCGCGGCGGGCGGTGGCGAACATCCACATGCGCCTGGGCGAGGTCGGCAACCTCACCGTGCGGCTGGGTCCCGTGCAGGACGGCATCGCCGACGAGGGGCCGGTGGACCGGGTGGTCCTCGACCTGCCGGAGCCGTGGAAGCTCACCCGCCTCGTCGCCGGCGTGCTGCGGCCGGGCGGGATCTTCCTCGCCTATGTGCCCACCATCCTCCAGTCGCATCAGCTGTCGGAGGCGCTCCATCGCGAGCCCCACTGGGCGCTCGTCGAGACCTTCGAGGCGCTCATGCGCCCCTGGAACATCGAGGGCCTGTCCGTCCGCCCGTTCCACCGCATGGTCGCCCACACCGGCTTCATCACCGTCGCCCGTCGGGTCGTGCCCGAGGAAGACGGCTCGCCGGCGCCGCGGCTGGCGCCGGAGAGCGATCGCGCCGAGTAGTCCGGTCGGCGTCCAGGAGTCCAGATGATCGCGTTCATGCGTCGTTACCGCCGAGGCCTCCAGGTGGGGCTTCTGCTCGTCATCGCCGCCTTCGTGGCGTCGCTCTTCGTCTTCGGCGCCAGCGGGCGCGGCGGCGATAGCCGGGCGAGCGTTGCCACCGTGAACGGCGAGGAGATCAGCATCGATCAGTACCAGCGGCGGTACCAGGACTACCTGGCCGCGTACGCCCAGATGCTGCGCGATCGCTTTTCGCCGGAGATGGCCGAGCGGTTCGGACTGCCCCATCAGGTCGTGGAGGACCTCGTCCAGGAAGCGCTGATAATGCAGCGGGCCCGCGCAGAGGGTTTGGAAATCAGCGACGACGAACTGAACGCACACATCCACGCGATTCCTGAGTTTCAGGAAGGCGGACGGTTCACGCTTCGCCGTTATCAGGATGTTCTCAGGCGCAATGGCTACACCACTGCGGCGTTCGAGAAGGAGAGACGCCGTCGCCTCACCCGGCTGAAGGTCGAGAACGCCGTCCGGGGTGGCGCCAAGGTCTCCGAGGGCGAGATCGAGCAGGCGTTCGTCCACATGCGCGAGGAGGTGGGCGCGGCCTGGGCGCTGGTGGAGCTGGCGCCGCTCATGGCCTCCGCGGGCGCGACCGACGACGAGCTGCAGGCGTACCTCAAAGACAACGCGACCGAGTTCCGTCAGCCCGAGCGGCGCCGCGTCCATTACGTTGCCGTCGATCCCAAGGACTTCACGCGACCCGCGCCGGAGGCCGAGGTCCAGAAGTACTACGCCGAGCACGGAGCCGAGTTCGAGACGCCGCGCCAGGTCCGCGCCGCGCACATCCTGGTGCGGGTGCCGGAGACCGGTGGCAGCGGGGCGGAGGACGAGGCGAAGGCCAAGGTCGTGGACGCCATCCGCCGGGCCCGGGCGGGCCAGGACTTCGGCAAGCTCGCCCGCGAGCTCTCTCAGGATCCAGGCTCGGCCGCGCGGGGTGGCGACCTCGGGCTCGTGAGCAAGGGCGAGATGGTGCCGGCATTCGAGCAGGCGCTCTTCGCGCTGAAGAAGGGCGAGGTCTCCCCGGAGCCGGTCCGCACGCCCTTCGGCTTCCACGCCATCAAAGTGCAGGAGGTCCGCGAGGGCGGTAAGCGGCCGCTGAAGGACGTGGCCCCGCAGATCCGCCAGCGCCTGCAGAGCGAGGCCGCCGACCGAGCGGCCAGGGCGAAGGCCGAAGCGGTCCGCGCGAAGCTCCTCGGCGGCGGCGACTTCATGGCCGAGGCCAGGAAGCTCGGGCTGGGCCCGGTGGAGTCGATCATCGCCCGGAAGGAGAGCGTGCCCGGCCTCACGCCCCCCGATCCGATACAGGAGACGGCCTTCTCGCTGGCCCAGGGCGGCGTGTCCGTCCCGGTGCGAACGCCGGCCGGCTACGTCGTCCTCAAGAGCGTCGAGACGATGCCGGCCGCCGTCCCGCCGCTGGCCGAGATCAAGGACAAGGTGGTGACGGCGGTCAAGCGACGGAAGGCCGAAGCGCTGGCGCTGGAGAAGGCCAAGCAGATCGTCACCAACGCCCAGAGCGGCGATCTCGCCGGCGCGGCCCAGAAGGTGGGCGCCACCGTCGGAGAGACGCCGCGCTTTTCGCGGACCCGGCCCGCCGAGCGGCTGCCCGGTGACGCCATGCTGGCCGCGCTCAAGACGCCGGTCGGCGCTCTCAGCGAGCCCGTGAAGGCGCCCCAGGGCTACTACGTGATGAAGGTGCGGGAGCGCGTGCCCCCCGCCCCGAGCGCGCCCGGGCCCGAGCGCGACAAGATCGCCGACGAGCTCCTGGCGCGCAAGCAGAGCCACGCGTGGCAGGCGTGGATGAGCAGTGCCCGGGCCCAGGCCAAGATCGAGATCTCGTCGCGTCTGCCCGGCCCGCGCAGCTAGTGCCGTTCTAACTTGTTGATACTAAATCTGTCCACGAACGACGTACACGGTGCCTTCCTAGGCGCGAATAGTTGGAACGGCACTAGCCTGCGGCTTTTCTCGATCCTCCTCGCCCGGGCCAGGGAGCGAACGCTTAGGGGTCTGTCGGCGAATCGGGCGAGCTTATTGCGGTCACTATTTTGTCGTTTCGAGCGCCGGCTCCGCCGGCGCAACTCCACTGGGGAGGTTCAGAGGGGGCCGCGAGGCCCTCTCTGACTCAGCTCAGGGCAGCAGCGTCCGCGCGCTCTGCCAGGCCCGGCGGGCCGAGACGCGGCGGAGCTTCGGGAAGCGGATCCAGGAGAACGCGCGCAGGCGGGTCAGGTCGTCGAACAGCGAGTAGATCACCGGCGTGGCCACCAGCGTGACGAGAAGGCAGAGCGCCTGGCCGCCGACGACCGCGGTGGCCAGTGAGGCCCGCGAGGCCGAGCCGTCGCCTCGCCCCAGCGCGACCGGCAGCATGCCGGCGATGATCGCCAGCGTGGTCATCAAGATGGGCCGGAGCCGCGCGCGGTCGGCTTGCATCTGCGCCTCGTAACGTCCGAGGCCCCGCGCCCGCAGCACGTTCGTGTAGTCCACTTGCAGGATGGCGTTCTTCTTGACCACGCCCATCAGGAGGAACAGCCCCATGATCGCGTAGATGTTGAGCCGCTTGCCGACGATCAGAAGCGTGAGGAGCCCGAAGGGCACCGAGAGGAACATCGAGAGCATGATCGTGATCGGGTGCAGGAACGACTCGAACTGGGCGGCCAGCACGATGTAGATGAAGGCCAGCGAGAGGACCAGCGCGACACGGAAGCTCTGGAGCGACTCCTGGAGGAGCTTGCCGCGCCCCGTCGTCACGATGCCGTACTCCAGTGGCATCCTCTGCCTGGCCACGCCGGCGTAGGCGTCCCGGTAGGCGTCGGCCAGGGGTTTGCCGTATAGGTTCGAGATGACCGTGATCGAGCGCTCCTGGGCGTACCGCTCGATCTGGCCGGGGCTCATGCCGCTGCCGATGGCGGCCACGTTGGCCAGCCGGACGAGCCGGCCATCGTTGGCCGGCACGAAGAGGTTCGGCAGCGCCCCCGGCCGGCCGCGGAAGTCCTGGTGGAGCCGGAGCCGGACGTCGTATTGCTCGCCCAGCTCCCGATAGAAGCCGACCTTCTCGCCCCCGACCATGGTGCGCAGCGTGGAGGCGATGGCGTCGATGCGGATGCCGAGGTCGGAGGCCTTCTGGCGGTCGATGTGCACCTGGACCTCGGGCTGTCGATAGGCCACTGCGGTGTCGAGGTCGACGAAGCCGGGCTGCTTCCGCAGCTCGGCGATCACGTTGCCGGCGAACTCCTCCAGCCGGCCCAGATCGGGGCCGCGGACGATCAGGTTGAACTCCGTCTGGCGGAAGCCGCCGCCCCCGATGAGATTGATGTTCTGCGCGCTCACGCGCATGCCGGGGAAGGCGGCGAGCCGCTGGCGGACCTCCTGCTTGAGCTCGTCTTGCGTCCGCTTCCGTTCGCTCAGGTGGGTGAGGCCCACGTAGATCGAGATGTCGGTGACGTTGGCCTGGGCCTGGCCGCGGACCCCCACCGTGGAGAAGAGCGTCACCACCTCGGGGATCTTGCGGATCTCCGCCTCCATCTGGCCGACGATCTCCGCGGTGCGCTCCAGGGACGAGCCCGGGGGCGCTTCGGCGACGACCTCGAACTCGCTCATGTCGTCGTTGACGACGAAATCCAGCGGCGACGTCTTCCAGAGGTAGACGCCAGCCCCCAGAATGGCCAGGCCGACGAGCACGACGACCCACCGGTGGTGCAGGGACCAGCCGAGCAGCCGCTCGTAGCCGCCCTCGAGCTTGCGGTAGATCGGACCCTCTTTGGAGGTGCGGCTGACGCCGCCCTCGGCGCCGCGGGTTGCGTCCGCCCCGCGCGGCGGGAAGATCCGGGCCCCCAGCATCGGCGTCAAGGTGAAGGCCATGAGGAGCGAGACCATGATGGCGAAGGTGGCGGTGAGGCCGAAGGAGTTCCAGAACCGGCCGACGAGGCCGCCCATGAAGGCCACGGGCAGGAAGATCACCACCAGCGAGAGCGTGGTGGCCATGACGGCCAGCGCGATCTCGCGGGTGCCGGTGATGGCCGCCTCGAACGGCGGGCGCCCCTCCTCCTCGATGTGCCGGTAGATGTTCTCCAGCACGATGATGGCGTCGTCGATGACGATGCCGGTCGACAGCGACAGGCCCAGCATCGTGAGGTTGTTGAGGGTGAAGCCGGCGATCCGCATGGCGGTGAAGGTGGCCACGATGGAGCACGGGATGGCCAGCGCGGCCACGAACGCCGGGCGAAGCTTTCGCACGAGGCCGAAGACCGCCATGGTGACCACGCAGGCTCCCCCCGTCACTTTCAGGAGGAGGTCGGCGTCGCCGGTCATGAAGACGGCGCCGATGACGCCGACGATGAGACCGACCGCGGCCGTCTCCCACCAGAGGAGGTTGCCGATGAAGACGGCGACGATCAGGCTGGCCAGGAGCCCGCCCAGCAGCAGGTGGTCCTGCACCTCGTGGATCGAGCGCCGGATGAACCGGCTGAGGTCGCGCACGATGTCGAACCGGATGTCCTGCGGCAGCCCCTTCTGGATGTCGGCCAGCTTGGCCTTGAGCGCGTCGACGACGGCGACGGTGTTGGTCCCGGACTGCTTGCGGATGACCAGCGAGACGGCATTGCGGCCGTTGAGGCGGGACAGCGTGCGCGGCTCCTCTTGACCGTCCGCCACGGTGGCGATGTCGCGCACGCGGACGGGCCCGCCCTTGAGGTCGGCGACGATCAAGTCCTCGAAGCCCTGGGGAGAGGCGACGCGCCCGAGCGTGCGCACGCCCTCCTCGCGGGCGCCGCCGGTCAGCCGCCCGCCGGGGATCTCGACGTTCTGGCGGGCCAGCGCCTCCTTCACCTGCTGGATGCTGAGCCCGTAGGCCGAGAGCTTGTCGGGGTCGACGGAGACCTGGATCTCGCGCTTGCGGGCGCCCACCAGCGTGATGGCGCCCACGTCCTTGACCGTCTCCAGCTGGCGCTTGATGCGCTTATCGGCGAGCTCCGTGATCTCGCGGGCCGACCGCTGGCCGGAGACGACGACGGCGAGGATGGGCGCCGAGTCCGGGTCGGCCTTCTCGATCACCGGCAGCTCGGTGCCGGGAGGCAGCCGAGAGAGGACGGCCGACACCTTCTCGCGGACGTCGTTGGCCGCCTCCTGGACGTTGCGCTCGAGGACGAACTGGGCGAAGACCTGGGACTGACCCTCGATGGAGGACGAGCGCAGCTCGTCGAGCCCGGCGATCGTGTTGACCGCCTCCTCGATCACCTTGGAGATCTGGCTCTCCACCTCCTCCGGCGAGGCCCCGGACAGGCGCGTGGTGATGGTGATCGTGGGCAGATCGACCTTCGGGAAGATGTCGACGCCGAGCTGGAAGAACGACGCCAGGCCCAGCACCACCAGCGAGGTGATCAGCATGGTCGTGAAGACCGGACGCCGGACGAGGATCTCGAGCACGCTCATTGACGCGAGGCGATCGTGATCGGCGCGCCGTTGAAGAGCGCCGGGAGGTTGGAGGTCGCCACCGGTTCGCCCGCCTTCACGCCCTCGGCGACCTCCACCCAGTTGCCCTGCCGGTCACCGGTCCGCACCAGGCGCTCCTCCACGGTGCCCCCGCTGACCACGAAGACCTTGCTGAGGCCGGCCACGTAGGTGATCGCGTCGGCGGGGACGAAGACGGCGCTGGCGGCCGACTGGGTCCGCACGCTGCCCTTGGCGAAGAAGCCGGGACGGAGGGCGCCCGACTCGTTGGGCACGCGCGCCTCCAGCACCAGCGTGCGGGTCTGGACGTCCACGGCCGGGGCCAGGCGCAGCACCGTGCCCGTGAACTCCCGGCCCGGATAGGCCTCCACCGTCAGCCGGACCGTCTGGCCCACCGTCAGGGCGGGCGCGTGCCGCTCGGGGACCGTGCCCACGTACTTCAGCGGGTGCATGACCACGAGGGTGAAGATCGGCGTGTTCTCCTTGACGTACTCGCCGGCCGAGATGTGCCGCTTGGCGATGACGCCGGCCATGGACGCCCGCACGGTGGTGTCCTGGTGGCGCTTTTCGGCGATGCCGAGCATGGCCTCCTGGCGCTGGAGCTCGGCCTCGGCGGCCTTGACCTGATCGGGGTACTGGGCCAGGGTGACCTTGGCGGCGGCGAGCTGGGAGGCGGCGACGTTGAAGCTGTTGCGGGTGTTGTCGACGTCGCGGGCGGCGATGAGCTGCCGCTCGTAGAGCTGCTGGGAACGTTCCAGCTCCGACTTCGCCCACTCGTGCTGCGACTGGGCGCGGTCGACCTCGGCCTCCAGCGTGGCCAGGGCGTCGCGCTGGCGGCGGAGCTGGGCCGCTGCCGCCGCCACCGCGGCGCGTCCCTGCGCCACCGCCAGCTCGAACTCGCGCCGGTCGTAATCGGCCAGGACGTCGCCCGTCGCCACCCGGTCGCCCAAGTCGACGCGCAGGCGGACGATGGTGCCGGGCTGCTCGGATTTGGCCTGCAGCTCGTCCCCCGCGACCAGGCTGCCCGCCGTCTCCACCGCGCGCTGGACCGCCCGCGCCTCCGCCCGTCCCACCGTGATCGGGATCGCGCGCAGGGCGGGTGACGCCGCCCCGCCCTCGCGCGATCTGGCGCCGGCCGGCGCGTCGGCCTGCGAGCGGTTGCAGGCGGCGGTCAGCAAGAGCGCGAGGAGCAGGACGGCTCGCCGGGAAATCACTGGATGAGGATACACCGGAGTTGACTGGCCATGTTATCGTGTACCGGCATGTCAGGGCAACGCACACCTATGACCCGCGGGGGCTACGACAAGCTCAGCGCCGAGCTGGATCGGCTGAAGCGGGCCGAGCGTCCGGCGATCTCCAAAGCGATCGCCGAGGCCCGCGCGCACGGCGACCTCAGCGAGAACGCCGAGTACCACGCGGCGCGGGAGAAGCAGAGCTTCATCGAGGGACGCATCGTCGAGCTCGAGACCAAGATCGGCAACGCCGAGGTCATCGATCCACCGAGCGAGGGCGAGCGGGTCACCTTCGGCTCCACGGTGGTGCTGGAGGACGAGGCGGGCAAGGAGTACCGCTACTGGATCGTCGGCTCCGACGAGGCGGCGCCGGCCAAGGGCAAGATCTCGATCCTCTCGCCGCTGGCCCGCACGCTGATCGGCAAGAAGATCGGCGACACGGTCACCGCGCAGCTGCCGGGCGGCCAGAAGACCTTCGACATCATCAACGCCAACTTCCCCTGGTCGGACTGACGTGCCCACCGCGCGGGTCGACGGCGTCCACCTGTTCTACGAGGAGCTCGGCCAGGGCCTGCCGCTCGTCTTCGTCCACGAGTTCGCCGGCGACTCCCAGAGCTGGCATCTTCAGATGCGATTCTTCCCCCGGCGCTACCGCGCCATCGCCTTCAACGCCCGCGGCTATCCGCCGTCGGACGTGCCCGAGGATCCGGCGGCCTACTCCCAGGATCGTGCCGTCGACGACATCCGGGGGCTGCTCGACCACCTGAAGATCCCCCGGGCGCACGTGTGCGGGCTCTCGATGGGCGGCTACGCCGCGCTCCACTTCGGGCTCCGGTATCCTCAGCGCGCGCTGTCGCTGGTGGTCGCCGGCGCCGGATACGGCAGCGTGCCGGGCGAGCGCGAGAAGTTCCGGCAGGACGCCGAGCTGACGGCGCGGCGCTTCGAGCAGGAGGGCATGGCCGCCGCCGCCCAGTTCTACGCCAACGGGCCCACGCGCGTGCAGTTCAAGGACAAGGATCCCAAGGGCTGGCAAGAGTTCTACGAGCGGCTCGCCGCTGGCTCGGCCCGGGGTCACGCGCTTACCCTGCGCGGCGTGCAGCTGACGCGGCCGTCGATCTTCGACCTCGAGGACCGGCTGGAGCGGCTCGAGGTCCCCACGCTCATCGTCACCGGCGACGAGGACGATCCGTGCCTGGAGCCCGGCATCTTCATGAAGCGCAAGATCGCCACGGCGGGGCTGGTCGTCATCCCGAAGTCCGGCCACACCGTCAACCTCGAAGAGCCGGAGGCCTTCAACCGCGCGGTCCTCGACTTCCTCACCGCCGTGGACGCCGGGCGGTGGCCGCGCCGCAATCCGCAGTCGCAAACGGGCTCGGCGATTCTGCCCGGCCCGCTGGCCGAGCCCGCCCAGAGCCGGTGATGGCGGCGCCGCTCCCGCTGGCCCACATCACGGTGATCGATCTCACCCGCGCCCGCGCCGGCCCCACCGCCGTGCGCCAGCTCGCCGACATGGGCGCCAACGTGATCAAGGTCGAGACGCGCGACGTGGTCGAGGGCGATTCGACGGCGATCGGGTTCGACTTCCTGAACCTGCACCGCAACAAGCGGGCGATGACGCTCGACCTCAAGCACCCCCAGGGGGTCGAGATCCTCAAGCGGCTGGTCGCCCGCGCCGACGTGCTGGTGGAGAACTTCCGGCCCGACGTCAAGCATCGTCTGGGCATCGACTACGAGGCGCTCTCGGCGATCAACCCGCGCCTCGTCTACGGCTCCATCTCGGGCTTCGGGCAGACGGGGCCGTACCGCGACCGCCCGGGCTACGATCAGATCGCCCAGGGCATGGGCGGTCTGATGTCCGTCACCGGGCTGCCCGGTCAGGGACCGGTGCGCGTGGGCATCCCGGTCGCCGACCTCGCCGCCGGCCTCTTCCTCGCCCAGGGCATCCTGGTCGCGCTGCTGGAGCGGGAGCGTTCCGGGCGGGGCCAGTGGGTCCATACTTCGCTGCTCCAGGCGATGGTGACGATGCTCGACTTCCAGGCCGCCCGCTGGCTGATCGACCGTGAGATCGCGCCCCAGGCGGGCAACGACCATCCCACCGGCATCCCCACCGGCGTCTTCACGACCGCCGACGGTCACATGAACATCGCGGCCTCCGGCCAGGTGATGTACCGGCGCCTCTGCGAGGCCATCGGCGCCAAGCACCTGCTCGACGATCCGCGCTTCAAGACGCTGGCCGACCGCTCGAAGAACCGCAAGGCCATGAACGAAGAGCTGAACAAGGTGCTCGGGCAGAAGACGAGCGCCGAGTGGATCGACACGCTCAACCAGGCCGGCGTGCCCTCGGGCCCCATCTACAACATCCAGCAGGTCTTCGAGGACCCGCAGGTGCAGCATCTCGGGCTGGCCCAGCCGGTGCGCCATCCCGAGCGTGGCGAGATCAAGGTGCAGGGCCTGCCGGCCGCGCTCTCGCGCACTCCCGGCGCCATCCGCCAGCCCGCGGCCACGCACGGCGAACACACCGGCGAGATCCTGCGCGAGCTCGGCTACACGCCCGCCGAGATCGCGGATCTCGGCCGGGCCGGCGTGGTCTAGGCGCCGCCGTCCCGCGCGGCCCGCAGACTCTCCTCCCGGATCAGCGCCAGCACCTCGCGCTTGAGCGCGTTGAAGAGGGGCGAGGTGGTGATCTCCAGCGCGCGCGGGCGGGGCAGCTCGACGGGCAGGCGCTTCTTGATCCGCCCGGGGCGGGCCGTCATCACCGAGACGCTGTCGGCTAGGAGCAGCGCCTCCTCGATGTCGTGGGTGATGAACAGCACGGTCTGGTGGTGGCGCTCCCAGACGGACAGCAGCAGCTCCTGCATGAGCGAGCGCGTCTGGGCGTCGAGGCTGCCGAAGGGCTCGTCCATGAGGAGCACCTGGGGCTCCATGATGAGCACGCGGGCGATGCCCACCCGCTGCTTCATCCCGCCCGACAGCTCCGCGGGGTAGTGCGACTCGAAGCCCCGCAGCCCCACCTGCTCGAGCAGCGCGTCGACCTGGGGCTGGTACTGGCCGGAGCGGAGACCGCGCGTCTTGGGGCCGAAGGTGATGTTGTCGAGGACGGTGTACCAGGGGAAGAGCGCCGGCTCCTGGAACACGACGCCGCGACGCGGGTCCGGCCCCTCCACGGGCTCGCCGTGGACCAGCACCTGGCCGCGGGTCGGACGGTCGAAGCCGGCCACCATGTTCAGCAGTGTGGACTTTCCGCAGCCCGACGGGCCGAGGATGGCCGCGAACTCGTTCGGCTCGATGGCGAGGTCGATCGACTGCAGGGCCTCCACCCGGCGCCCCCGCTTGACGAACTCCTTCCAGACGTCGACGACCTGGACGGTGGGACGCCCGGGCGGCGGTCGCTCAGGCATGCGCCTCCAGCGTCCGCCAGCGTAGAACGAGCCGCGAGGCGACGAGGATGAGCCGGTCGGACAGGAAGCCGAGCAGGCCGACGGAGAACATCGTCGCCACGCAGATGTCCATGCGGCCGACGTAGTAGGCGTCCCAGAGCACGTAGCCCAGCCCCGACTTCACCGCGATCATCTCGGCGACGATGACAGCCGTCCAGGCCACGCCCACGCCCAGGCGCAGCCCCGTGAAGATCGACGGCAGCGCCGACGGGAAGACCACCTTGCCCAGGATCGTCGCCGGCCCGGCCCCCAGCATCCGGGCGGCGCGGAGCAACAAGAGATTCGTGTCGCGGACGCCGTGGGTGGTGTTCACCACGATCGGGTAGAAAGCCCCCAGCCCGATGAGAAAGAGCGCCCCCGCGTCGTAGATGCCGAAGACCGCGATCGAGAAGGGCAGCCAGGCCGTGATGGGGACTGGACGGAGCAGCTGGATGGACGGGTCCACGACGTTGGCCACCAGGCGGTTCCAGCCGATGAAGAGCCCGAGCGGGATGCCTACGCCCGCGGCGATGAGGAAGCCCTGGAGCACCCGCCGCGAGGAGTAGAGAACGTTGGCCAGCCACGTGCCCGAGTAGGGCGACAAGCTCCGGCCCGGCGGGCCGAAGATCCACTTGTACCAGGACTCGACGACCTGGGCGGGGGCGGGGATGATGCCCGGCAGCACCCACTGCGAGGTGACCGCGACGTGCCAGAGGGCCAGCAGCGCCAGCGGCAGCAGTACGAACCAGGGACCGCGGCGGCTCACGCCGGGCTCAGAGATTCTGGCCCAGCTCCGCGGGCGACTTGCCCGTCGCCTTCGACAGGAACTCGTAGGTGTAGTGCTGGGCGATCTCGCCCGACACGTCCCGCGTGATGACGCCGTTGTCGGAGAGGAACCTCGAGATCCGGGTGATCGAGGCCATGGGCAGCGTGGCGTCGAGCCTGGTGATCCGGATGGACTCGGCGGCGACGGGCTCCGGCAGCCCCGCCTTCTCGGCATAGATCTTCGACCACCGCTGGGGGTTGGCCTGCGCGAACTGGAGCACGTCCAGGTAGGCGACGACCAGGCGCTGGACGGCGTCACGATGCTTCTCCAGAAATCCTCGGTTCACGGCCAGCACGGCGATGAGGCCGCCCACGGTCTGGGAGCGGTTGTGGTCGATCGCCGGATACTGGGCGTAGCCGTCGAGGATGCCCTGGGCGCAGAACGGCTGCCACACGACCGCCAGGTCGATCTCTTTACCCTGGAGCGCCTTGAGGTAGTTGGCCCCCCCGCCGACGATGTTGGTGACCCTGAGCTTGCCGTAGTCGATCCCGTGCTCCTGGACGGAGGCGGCGAACTTCAGCCAGGAGATCGACCCGGCGCCGACGCCGATGCGCCTGGCGGCGACTTCCTTCCAGTCCCGGACGTCCTCGCCCTTGCGGACGACCAGGCAGTCGTTGCCGGAACCGACGCCGGCCACGCCGACCAGCGACCGGGCGCCCTGGGCCACGGCCAGCGTGATGTCCTGGGGGCCGAAGGCGGTGATGTCGAGGTCGCCCGAGGCCAGCGCGGTCCGCGCGTCGGCGAAGCGCTGGAACATCACCGTCTCGATCTGGAGGTTGTACTTGGCCGCGTACTCCGGCAGCAGCCAGAGCGGCGAGAGCGCGGGGACGTTCAGCATGCCCAGCTTGGCCTTCACCGGCGCCGGCAGGGGCGTCCGGATCGCATCGCTCTGAGCCAGCGCGATGGAGGCGACGAGAGCGATCGAGGCGATCAAGGCGAGGGCGGCGACGAGGGCTAGCACGGTCGATCGCTTCATATCTACCTCTTCTCTTGTCCGAGCGGCGGCTTTGCCGCCGCCATCGATCCTGGGGGAGGCATGGGAGGGGGCCGTCGAGGCCCCTTCCCAGTTCTAGCGCAGCCCGTCGCGCAGCTCGCGCACGAGGAGCTCGACCGTCCCTCGGGTACCGCCCGCCAGCTTGAGCTTCCACTCGCCCTCGGTCTCGAAGCGGCGATCGCGCAGCCGCTCGGCCCAGGGCTTGATCGCCTCGCGGATGGCGTGCAGCTCGAAGGGATCGCGCTTGAGCTCCCGGGCCCGAGCCATCACGTCGGGCGCCACCCGGATGAAGGCGCGCAGGGCGGCGCCCGTCTTGATCGAGTACTTGCGCCCTGCCCAGGCCGTGGGGAAGGTCGAGGAGATCGCCTTCACGTAGTTCAGGAAGAAGCGCTTGGCCCCGTGCCGCAGCTCCTGGATCTTCGCGCCTCCGCCGATCTTCTCCACCGTCTCCAGGAGGTCGACGATCTCCTCGGCCAGGGGCGCCTGGCTCACCCGGCCCCGGCCGGTCCCGAGCATCTTGACCTCGCCGTGGAGCGGGGAGGTCTCGTCCTCGTTCAAGGAGCGGATCACGTCGTGGGCCAGCGCCTGGTTGGGGTCGGGGTAGAGCTTGCGTCCCGACAGGCTGATGATGTGGGAGGGGTTCAGGCGCGTGTGCTTCGCGTTGATCGTCACGAACAGCTCGACGATCTGCCGCGCGTCGAGCGTGTCGAAGAGGACGGCGGGCACCTCGATGCCCATCTGCTCGCCGGCTTGGTTGAGCGCGTGGAGCGCCAGGAGGCGATGCTGTCCGTCCAGCACGCGCAGGACGCCGTGCTCCTCGGGGATCTGCAGGAGCCCGATGTCGTGGTGGCCCGTGATCGGGGTGAACGTGAACCGCTTCTCGGAGGTGATGATCACGGCGCCGGGAATCGGCGGCAGCGTCCCGGCATCCTTGCACTCCCGGTAGTACGCGACCAGCTCGTCGATCTTGCGGCGGATGACCGGCCGCTGGTACGCCGCCTCGCTCTCGCTGATGCGCTTTTCCAGGGCGTCCCAGTTGACCCGCGCGCGCACCTTGGCCCGGCTCTTGGGCGTCTCGTCCTTGGGCCCCCCCGAGTAGCCGAGCACCTCGAACTTGACCAGGCGGTCGATGTCCTTGGCCGAGAGCCCCGCCTGGTAGAACTCCACGCCGAACTGTTTGATGCGGCGCGCCGGCACGGTGATCATAGGTGCCCAAGGCTACCCGACCTCCAAGTACGTGTCAATAGAGGCGTTTTTAGCTCTGACGCCACCGGTAGTTCCGCTCGACGGCCTAGGCCACTACCCAATGTTTCGGGCCGGGGGGCGCCTCGGCCCGGCCCGGCGGTTACTTCAGGCCGAAGGCCTCCACGGCGAGGCTCGCGACGTGGCGGCCGATCGCCAGTGACGCCGTGGCCGCGGGCGAGGGCGCGTTGAGGACGTGGATGGCGTCGGCCGCCTGCACGATCCGGAAGTCGTCGACCAGCGAGCCGTCGGGGCTCACCGCCTGTGCGCGCACGCCCGCCCCTGCCCGCTGCACGTCCTCGGCGCGGAGCTCGGGCACCAGGCGCTGGAGCGCGCGGACGAAGGCCCCCTTGCTGAGCGAGCGGTACATCTCGTAGAGCCCGGTGCGCCAGTAGCGGCGCGCCATCGCCCAGAAGCCGCGGTAGGTGAGCGTTCCCAGGAACTCCCCGGGCTGGATCCGGCCGAACGTGTACCCTTCGCGGGCGAAGGCCAGCACCGCGTTGGGCCCGGCCTCGATGTCGCCGTGGATGGTCTTGGTGAAGTGCACGCCGAGGAATGGGAACTCCGGATCGGGCACCGGATAGATGAGGCCGCGCACGAGGTGGCGGCGCTCCGGCCTCAGGAAGTAGTACTCGCCGCGGAAGGGGATGATCCTGACGTCGGTGGGGGCGCCGGCCAGGCGGGCCACGACGTCGGAATAGAGCCCGGCGCAGTTGACGATCCGCCCCGCCCTCACGGTCAGCCGCGGCGTACCCAGCTCGAGGCCATCGCCGCTGCGCCCGATTCCCGTCACCTTCGCATTCGTCTCGATCGCCACGCCGGCGGCGGTCAGGTCCCGCGCCAGCGCCGCGGCGACCTCTTTGAAGTCGACGATGGCGGTGGTGGGCGAATGGATGGCGCGAACGGCCGCCGCCTGCGGCTCCAGCTCGCGCAGGCGCGGCCGGTCGATCAGGGCGAGGTCCTTGACGCCGTTGGCCAGGCCGCGCGCGTAGAGGGTCTCCAGGCGCGGCAGCTCCTCCTGGTGCGTGGCCACGATGACCTTGCCGCAGCGGTCGACGCGGATGCCGTGGGAGGCGCAGAACTCCACCATCAGCCGCGCGCCCTCGACGCAGAGCCGCGCCTTGTTGGAGCCGGGCTTGTAGTAGATGCCGGAGTGGATGACGCCGCTGTTGTGGCCGGTCTGGTGCCCGGCCAGCGCCCGCTCCTTCTCGAGGATCACCAGCCGAGCGCGGGGGGCGCGCTCGCCGAGCGCGCGGGCGGTGGCGAGCGCAACGATGCCGCCGCCGATGATCGCCACGTCGTACCGGTCCGACACGACGCCATTGATAGGGCGCGCTCGCGTGCCTGTCAAGCGCCGAGGGTGTTGAGGTACCATGCCGGGGCGGGTCCAGCCCGCGAGGAGGGCGGCATGCGCCGAATCTTCACCAAGAAGGATTCCGAGCGCCGTGAAGCAAAGGACGGGCACCCGCGCAGTGTCCACATCATGGTGGAGCCGGCCACGGCCGGCTCCGCGCACCTGGCGATGGGGCTGGAGGCCGTGGATCCGGGTAGCCAGATCCCCGTCCATGTGCATGCCGAGGCGGAGGAGATCCTCTTCGTCTACCGGGGGCGCGGGCGCGCACGGGTGGGCGAGCGGGAGGTCGAGGTGGGGCCGGAAACGGCGATCTTCGTGCCCAAGGGCACGCCCCACGGGTTCGTGAACACATCGGGCGGGCACGTGCATCTCACGTGGACGTTCGCGCCGCCCGGCGAGCACGAGAAGTTCCGCCGGGAGGATCACTGGAAGCACGCCGCCCGGGCCGAGGCGCCGAAAAGGGACGACTGATGGGGGGCAAGTACTTCGAGGAGCTGGCGGTCGGCCAGACCTTCCGGCACCAGCCCGGGCGGACCATCACCGAAGCGGACAACGTGTTCTTTTCCTGCCTCACGATGAACCCGCAGCCGCTGCACGTCGACTTCCACGCCGCCGCCAAGGCGGAGTTCGGCCGGCCTCTGGTCAACAGCCTGCTCACACTCGGCGTCGCCGTCGGCCTGTCGGTCGGCGAGACGACGCTCGGCACCACCGTGGGCAATCTCGGCTTCGAGAAGGTCGAGTTCCCGAAGCCCGTCTTCCACGGGGACACGATCTACGCGGAGACGGAGGTGGTGGACAAGCGCGAGTCGAAGTCGCGCCCGCAGTGGGGCATCGTCACCTTCGAGCACCGCGCGCGCAACCAGGACGGCGAGCTCGTCATGCGGGCCCGGCGCCAGGCGATGATGCGCCGGCGGCCCGGGTGATGGCCTCCCGCCCGCGCCGTTCGCTCCACTTCGTGCCCGGCGGCAACGAGCGGATGATCGCCAAGGCGCTCACGCTGCCGGCCGATGGCCTCATCCTCGACCTGGAGGACGCGGTGCCGCCAGACCGCAAGCCGGCGACGCGGCCGATCGTGCGCCAGTGGCTCGAGAAGCTCGACTTCGGAGGCCGCGCGCGCTGGGTGCGGATGAACCCGATCGCGAGCGGCTGGGGGCGCGCCGACCTGGAGGAGACGATCGGGGGCCGGCCCGACGGCTACGTCGTCCCCAAGCCCCGCGGGGCCGCCGACGTGCGGGCGGTGGCCCAGGCGCTCGACCGGCTCGAGCATCGCCACGGCATCGCCCCCGGGGCCACGCGACTGCTGCCGATCGCCACCGAGACGCCCGCGGGGCTGCTGCACATCGAGGAGGTGGCGGCGGCGAGCCCGCGGATCGTCGCCATCTCGTGGGGCATCGAGGATCTGAGCGCGGCGATGGGGCTGGGGCGCGTCCGCGACGGCGCCGGGAAGTATCTGGACATTCCGCGCTACGCGCGCGTCATGTGCGCCGTGGCCGCCGCCGCGGCCGGCGTCGAGGCCCTCGACACCGTCTACATCGACATCGCCGACCTGGAGGGGCTGCGACGGGAGTGCGAGGACGCCGTCCACATGGGGTTCACGGGCAAGATCTCGATCCACCCCGGCCAGATTCCGGTGATCAACGAGGCCTTCACGTCGCCGCCGGAGGCCGTGGAGGAGGCGCGCGCGCTCGTCGCCGCGTTCGAGGAGGCCCGGCGGCGCGGCGTCTACGCGTTTGTCTTCAAGGGGCAGATGGTCGACGCGCCGCACCTGGCCCGGGCGCTGAAGATCCTGGCGCGCGCCGGCGAGCCGGCGCCGCCGCCCTGAAGGTCGTCTCGTTCATGCGGGCGATGGTGCTCAAGTCGCAGGCCCCCATCGGCGAGCGGGCCCTCCGCCTGGAGACGCTCCCGAAGCCCGAGCCTGCCGCCGGCGAGATCCTGGTGCGCGTCGCCGTCTGCGGGCTCTGCCGCACCGATCTGCACATCGTGGAAGGCGAGCTGCCCCTCGCGCGGACGCCCATCGTGCCGGGCCATCAGGCCGTCGGACGCGTGGAGGGCGTGGGGCCGGGCGTGACGCACCTGCGCCCGGGTGATCGGGTGGGGATCGCCTGGCTGCGGCGGACGTGCGGCGCGTGTCGTCACTGCGAGAGTGGGCGCGAGAATCTCTGCGAGCGCGCCGAGTTCACCGGCTACCACGCCGACGGCGGCTTCGCCGAGTACGCGGTGGTACCGGCGGGCTTCGCCTATCTGCTGCCCGACGTGTTCAGCGACACCGAGGCGGCGCCGCTGCTCTGCGCGGGCATCATCGGCTATCGAGCGCTGACTCTGACCGGCGTGGGGCGGGGCGGGCGGCTGGCGTTGTATGGCTTCGGGTCCTCCGCCCACATCACGCTGCAGGTGGCCGCGGCGCGCGACATTCGCGTCTACGTCGTCACGCGCAGCGCCGCCGCCCGCGCGCTGGCCCGTGACCTGGGCGCGGCCTGGACCGGCGACGTGACCGACCGGCCGCCGACGCCGGCCGAGGGCACCATCATCTTCGCCCCGGCGGGGGAGCTCGTTCCCCTGGCGCTGCGCCACCTGGCGCCCGGGGGGACGCTGGCGCTGGCCGGGATCTACATGTCCCGGATCCCGTCCCTCAACTACGCGGACCTCTACGGCGAGCGTCGTATCACGAGCGTGGCCAACAACACGCGGGACGACGGCCGCCGGCTGCTGGCCGAGGCGGCCGCGATCCCGGTGCGCCCGGCCGTCACGGCGTTTCCGCTGGAGGAGGCCAACCGGGCGCTGGAGCTGCTCAAGCACGGCGGGCTCACGGGCTCGGGCGTGCTCGTGACCGGCCCGGAGTAAATCGCGTATGATGGCGGGACCCATCCCAGCGAAGCGAGGCATCCGATGAGCGAGCTCTCCGACATCGTCCGGCGCGCGGCGCGCGTCTTCCCGGGCGGCGTGCTCGGCAGCCATCGGAGCGGGCCGGGACTCGAGTTCGTCGTGCGGGAGGGGCGCGGCGCCTACCTCTGGGACACGGAAGGCCGGCGATACACCGACTACCTGCTGGGCTCCGGTCCGATGCTGCTCGGACACGCTCACCCGGCGGTGGTCGACGCTGTGCAGCGGCAGCTCGGCCGGGGCAGCACGTACATGCTCCTCAACGAGCCGATCATCGAGCTGGCGGAGGAGCTGGCCCGCGCGGTGCCGTGCTGCGAGCAGGTGCGGTTCACGTCGAGCGGAAGCGAGGCGACCTTCTTCGCGCTGCGGCTCGCGCGCGCCTACCGCCGGCGCGACAAGATCATGAAGTTCGAGGGCGGCTGGCACGGGACCCACGACTACGGCGCCATGAGCGTGAGCACCCGATCGCCCAAGGCCTTTCCCGCGCCCACGCTCGACTCTGCCGGGATCCCCCACGGGCTCCAGGACACGGTCCTGGTCGCTCCCTACAACGACCTGGCGAC
The DNA here is from genome assembly GCA_036001065.1 of Candidatus Methylomirabilota bacterium. NCBI lineage: Bacteria > Methylomirabilota (SeqCode) > Candidatus Methylomirabilota bacterium. The sequence continues at coordinate 10,899 of DASYUQ010000012.1, read as the reverse complement.
GGCCGAGGCGCTGATCGCCACCTATCACAACGAGCTGGCCGCCGTCATCGTCGAGCCGTACCAGCGCGTCATCGTGCCCGCTCCCGGATTCCTCCAGGGGCTGCGGGCGGTCACGCGCCGCTACGGCGTCCCCCTGGTCTTCGACGAGATCGTCACCGGCTTTCGTCTCGCCTACGGCGGCGCCCAGGAGTACTACGGCGTGGTCCCGGACCTGGCCACCCTCGGCAAGGTCCTGGCGGGTGGCTTCCCGCTGGGCGCCGTCTGTGGGCCCGTCGAGATCATGCGCCACTTCGATCCCGCGCTGGAGGGCACGCCGGACCACGTCTGGCAGGCCGGCACGCTGAACGGCAACCCCATCGCCGCCGTGGCGGGCCTGGCGACGCTCGGTGAACTGAGGAAGCCAGGCACGTACCACCGGTTGCACCAGATGGGAACGCGGCTGCGGGACGGGCTGCAGCAGGCGGCGCGCCGTCACGAGCTGGCCGCGCAGGTCAGCGGGGAGCCGCCGGTCTTCGACGTCCTCTTCACGGAGCGGAAGATCGTCGATTACCGCGCGACGCTCACCGCCGACCGGGGGCGGATCCGCCGCTTCAACGAGGAGTGTCTCCGCCGCGGCGTGGTGAAGGCGGTGAACAAGATTTACGTCTCGCTGGCGCTGAGCGACGCCGATGTGGAGCAGACGCTGGCCGTCTTCGATGAGGCGCTGGCGGTTGTGGCGGCGGGCACAAGCCCTCAGGGCGTGGCGCCCGCGACCCCTTGACGGGGCGGGGGGCCGGCGTTAGAAGTCGAGTACGGTGATGCGGATCAGGCGTGCCGCGCACCGTAGTGGCCGTCACTCCTATCCCGGAGGTCGGGGTTATGGAAAATACGCCACCGGGCCGAGAGGCCGCGCCGTTCGGAGTCCGTTAGCGACCCGAGCGGCGCGAGACGAGACCTTGAGTTAGCCCCGACTTTTGCCGGGGCGCGCAGCGTGAGGCTGCGCAAGATCCAGGGGGAGACCGTGGGCGGGGGACCCTCGCCCACGCCCCCCGCCCGCCCGAGATCCGTTCAGCCCTTCGATCCTGACGCGCGCCAGCGCCGCCTGCACGAGCCCCGAGTACCAGTCCGGGGTTTCGATCACGATAGCCACCACCATTCCGCGCTGGACGGGCACAAAGGCGTCGGGGGCTATCTCGCGGCGGGTCGGGCTCGGGAGGCATCACGGTGACACGCGCGCAACGCCGATGCCACGGGGGATGAAGCTCACGCGGCACGGATGACGGTACAGCGGCGACACAGACGGCTTTCGAGCTCCTGGCGGCTCGCCAGAGGCCCCTGGCACTTCTCACAGCGCGACTCGCGCAGGAGGGCGTGGTGTGCGCGGCACGCCCCCGTCGCGGCTTTGACCGCGTGGCGGGTGCATCCATCCCAGAGGCACTTTCCGAACGTCATGGGCCACTCCTCTTCCCGACGACGGCACAGGCCGGAATGGCCGGAAGGCATGTGCAAGGCGCGTGCCGCGAGCGCGCGGTATACTCGCCCGTGCTCACTGACCTCTTCGCCGTGGCGTCGGTTCCGGATGCGCGCGCGATCACGGCGGTGATTCCGCCCGCGTGCCGCCGCGGGGTCGAGGCGGCGCCGGCCGTGACTCACGAGGGGGACGATCTCCTCCTGGAGTTCGGCCCGTGGCGGCCCCGTGGCGGGGCGCGTCATCTGCTACCTGCCTTCAGCGCGCTGAGCGATCGCCCCTGCAGCTTCCGCTTCGAAGCGTCGACTGCCGGCGCCGGCGGATGGTCCCGGTGGATCGCGGCGGCGTCGATCGGGCCCGCGCAGTTCGTCCCCGTCGCGACGGGGAGCGCCGGGCTCGAGACCCAGATCGATTTCTGGATGGCGGCCAGGCCGGTCGAGGCGGTGCGGCTGCGCCTGCGGTTGCGCGCCGACGGGGACGCGGCGCTGCTGGCGGCGCCGTGGCTGGTGACGCTGTCGGCGTCTGATCTGGGGCCGGTCGAACCCGGTCGCGCCTCCGGCGCGGCGCGACTCGCCGTACCCGCGCGGAGCCAGATGGCGGAGGGCGCCGCGATGGCGGCGCGGATCTGCTCCCCGACGAGCGTCGCGATGGTGCTCGGTTACTGGCGGATGCGGGACGACCTGCGCGACCTCGCCGCGGAGATGTTCCATCCTGCGCTCGATCTCTACGGGGTCTGGCCCGCGGCCATCAGTGCCGCCGCGCGGCGGGGCGTGCTGGGATACCTGCTGCGCTTTCCCGACTGGGCCTCGGCGGCGTGGTGCCTGGACCGGGGGCTACCGGTCGTGGCCTCCGTCCGGTACGCGGCGGGCGAGCTGGGTGGCGCGGCCATCGCCGAGACGTCCGGCCACTTGCTCGTCCTCACCGGATACGAGGACGGCCACGTCCTCGTGAACGACCCGGCCGCCCCCGACGCAGCCTCGGTGCCCCGGCGCTATCCTCTCCAGCAGATCGTGCGTGTCTGGCTGGAGCGCGCCGGCGTGGGGTACGTGCTCTTCAGGCCGGACGTGCGCTGAGGGGCGCGCCGACGCGCGCGCCGGCCTAGTGCCGTTCCAACTTGTTGATACTAAATCTGTCCACGAACGACGTACACGGTGCCTTCCTAGGCGCGAATAGTTGGAACGGCACTAGAGGTGGGTCAGGCGCTCGCGCTCGGGCGGAGCGTCGCGTCGCAGACGGCGGGTCAGCAGCTCGCGGGCGATGTGGCGCCCGCCGAGGCCGAAGGCCAGCGCGAGCGCGAACACGAGCCCGCCGAACGTGATGCCGAAGGCCACCAGCACCATCTCCTTGCCGATGCCGAGGTGCGTGAGCGCCGTGGCGCCTGCGAAGAGCAACACGCCCCAGTGGGCGGCGCGGGCCAGCAGCCGCGCCTCCGGCAGCCCGGCGTTCACGGCGGCGATCAGCAGTCCCTGGCTCAGGAAGTTGGCGACGAGCCAGCCGACGATGAGGATCAGCACGGCGGCGAAGAGCGGCGGCAGGAAGGCGAGCAGGAATACCGTCGCGCCCGGCGCCCCCGGCGCGCGGAGCGCGTCGATGCCCAGGCTCGCGAACAGGACGAAGATCGCCCAGAAGGCCAGGATGCCGAGCACGTCGGCGGGCGTCCGGAGGATCCCCGAGCGCCGGAGCGACGAGGCAACGCCCCAGCGCTCCGTGTGGCGGTCGAAGCCGATGGCGCGCGCCAGGCGGGTCAGGACGAGCTGCACGACCCAACCCAGGACGAGCCCGAGCGCGATGAGGGTGAACATGACGAGCAGCCCGGGCAGCACCGTCGCCAGCCGGTCACTCAGCTGGCTCAGCGCCGACCAGACTCCACGGCCCCATCCAGTGTCCATGGAAGGTTCCCCTCTAGACCATACACCCGGTACAATGCGGGGCAAATGCGCATCGCCGGCCTCCTGATCGGTCTGGGGCTTTCCCTCGTGCTGAGCGGATGCGCGGAGCCGGAGCGCGAGTGGATGAAGGTCAATCAGCCGTACACGGTGGAAGAGTTCCGGCGCGACATCAAGGAATGCACGCGGAAGGGCGCGCTCGACGAAGACTGCATGAAGGGCCGCGGCTGGGTGAGCGTGGCTCCCCCGAAGTCGGAGAAGGCGCCGGAGCCGACCATGCGGCAGCCGAACCCGCGCGGCCGCTATTGACGGACGGATCTCCCCGGGCGGTGCTGCTGGATTTCGGCGGCGTCGTCTGGAACATGCGGTGGGACGTCGGTCGCGCGCTCGAGGCCGAGCACGGCTTGCCCCCGAGGTCGATCTTCGACGCGCTCTACCGGTGCGAGGCCTGGCGGGAGGTGGAGCGCGGGCGCGGTGACCGTGACGCGTGGCTCCACACCGCGCACGCGGCGCTCGAGCGGATCGCCGGCCGGACGCTCCCCCCGGTTCACGTCCGGTGGCGCGAGGCCCAGGGCCCGATCAGGGAGAACATCGGGCTGATCCGCGCCCTGCGTCCCCCCTACCGCCTGGGCATCGTCAGCAACGCCGACATCACGCTGCGGGCGCGCCTGGCCGACGGCCTGGGGATCGTCGACCTCTTCGACGACGTCGTCTGCTCGGCCGAGGTGGGCTGCGCGAAGCCCGAGCCGGAGATCTACGCCCTCGCCTGCCGCCGCCTCGGTGTGCGGCCGGCGGCGTGCGTCTTCGTCGACGACGCCGAGCTCAACGTGCGGGCGGCGGAGGCGGCGGGCATGCGCGGCGTGCTGTTCCGGATCGACCGCGGCGACGATCTCCGCGCCCAGCTGGCCGCCGTCGGCGTGGTCCCGCGCGCTTCGTGAATCCCTCATCGAGGGCCGGAGCAGGAACGATCGCGACGGAGGGCTGAGCGATGCGCTTCGGACTCTTCACCAGCCTCACCAATAACGCCTGGCCGGACGCGCTCGGGCTCTGGCGGCACGTCGAGGCGACCGGTTGGGACGCCGCCTGCGTCACCGACCACTTCATGCCGAACACGCCCGACAAGGTCGGCGACACGCTGGAGTGCTGGACCGCGCTGGCGGCGCTGGCCGCGCTGGTCCCACGCCTGCGGATCGGCACCATCGTCGTGGGCAACACGTACCGCCATCCGGCCCTGGTGGCGAAGATGGCCGCCACGGTCGACGTGATCTCGGGCGGCCGACTGGTCCTCGGGCTGGGCGCCGCCTGGCAGCAGAACGAGCACGAGGCCTACGGGATTCCGTTCTACACGATGGGCGAGCGGCTGGCGCGGCTGGACGAGGCCTGCCAGGTGATCAAGCTCCTGTGGACGCAGGAGCGGACGACGTTCGCCGGGCGGTTCTATCAGCTCAAGGACGCGCCGCTCATGCCGAAGCCCCTCCAGCGGCCGCATCCCGAGCTGATGATCGGCGGCGGGGGCGAGAAGGTGACGCTGCGCATCGTGGCGCGGCACGCCGACCACTGGAACGTCTGGGGCGGCGCCGACACGCTGGCCGGCAAGGGCAAGATCCTGGACGAGCACTGCGCGGCCGCCGGCCGCGATCCCCAGCGCATCCGGCGCTCGGCGAACATGGCGCTGCTGATCACCGACGACCGCGCCGAGGTGGAGAAGCTGGCGACGACGGTGAGGCGCCGCATGGGCTATTCCGAGCCGTTCGTGCGCGATCTCCTGCTGGCCGGCTCCGTGGGCGAGGTGCGCGACAAGCTCGACCGGCTGCGGGAAGCCGGCGTCGACATGCTGTTCTTCCCGACCTTCTGCCTGCCCCGGGACCCCCGGGCGCTCCTCGACCGCTTCATGAGCGAGGTCGCGCCCGCCTTCCGCTAGCTACTGGGGGCGAAGGTCGCGGACGCTCGTGCGCTCGGCGATGCCGTGCGCCATGCGCAGCGCCTCCTCGGCGACCTCACGATCGCCGAGCCCGCCGAACCTCTCGGCCGCTCGCCGCACGCCATCGGCTGCCGCCTGCTTGTGAGCCCGGAAGAGCGCCACGTGGTAGGCCTGCCGCGCCTTGGCCCCGAACGCGATCGTGAAGCCCGTCGCCCGGCCGACGCGCAGGGCCGCGTCGCCGACGGCGATCATGGGCTCCCACTGCTGGCTGCCGAGCGCCTCCAGACAGGCCGCGTGCCACGCGCGCAGCATCGCGGCGGCGTCGCCTCCGGCCACCGCGTCGTCGACGCCGGTGACCTGCTCCGCCCATGGGGAGGCGTGCTCGCTCGCCGCGTGGTCGGTCACGGTCCGCCGTGGCGGTCGATCCCCGACGGTCATGGTCATGACAGGATGCGCCGGCGGGAAGTCACGGCAGCATCCCCGCCGCGACCGACCGGTCGTCCAGGCGCTGGACGAGGGCGCCCACGCGGGTGAGGGCGCCGGGATCGTGCCCGGCCAGCTCCTGCGCGACGCGGAGACACTGCTCGGCCACCTGGCGGTCGCCGAGCGTGGCGAACGCCTCCGCCGCCCGCAGCACGCCCTCGAGCGACCGCTGGTTGCGGGCGCGGAAGAGCGCCGCCAGGTAGGCGTTCCGGGCCCGGGGCACGTCGCCGAGATGGACCGCGGCGTCCCCGACGTCGATCATCCCCTCCCATCGGCGGCTGCCCAGCGCGGCGCCGTATGCGCGCTGGAGCGCCCACCGCGCCGCCGCAAGATCCTTTGCGGCGAGGGCCTCGTCCACGGCGATGATGTAATCCGCCCAGGGCGCGTCCATCCCCGCGACCGGCGTTGGTTCGCTTCCCATCGCTTCGGCGATCGCCAGCGCGATCACCAGCGCGACGACCACCAGGCCGGCGACCACGACGTACGTGCGATCAGAGAACGTCGCTGATCCTTTCATGCCGCCCTCCACCGCCTGCCCAATGAGATCCGTCGCACCCGCCTCACTTGTCTGCGGACACGCCGGTTGGCTCCGCGTATACGCACGGCCGATGCCAGGTGTCGATGCGCGGGGAAAACGGACAGTTAGGTGGCAGGGCGGACCGATACCGCGGTGGAGGCGGCGGAAAATTGCCCGAACGGTCCGGCATGCCGCCCGAGCCGGTCCCCGGGCGGGCCCGGTCGGCGAGCCGGCGGCTCTTCGCTAGGCCTTGCCCTCGAGCGCGCGCTTGAGCTGGTCGAGGTGGTTGTCGTCGTGCCACGCCATCAGCGTGACGAAGTCACCGACCATGATGCGACCTCGCGTGGCGTGGACGCCGCCCCGCTGCCACTGCTCGGGGGTCAGCTTCGTCAAGAAGGCGAGCGTCTCCGCGCGGCGCTTGCGGAAGGCCGTCAGCGCGTCGCCCGCGTCGTTTCTGAGGTACTGGCGCTCCTCCGCCCAGCGATCGGGGTTGATGCCGAGGAGCTTCGGCTCGTCCATGGCCAGGATCTGCTCGAACCGGGCCATGAACGACTCCTCGGTGTCGCGGAGGTGACAGATGACCTCTTTGGCCGCCCAGTTCTGGGGATCGGGTCGCCGCGACAGGACCGCCTCGCTGCGGTCGCGGATGGCGGCGGCGAGCTCGTCGGCGGTGCGTTCCAGGCGCGAGAGGCGCTGCTCGAGCGGTTGCTTGGCGTACTCTTCCATCGTCGGCATCGTGGTCGTCTCCTCGTGGACGAGCTGGTGAAACAGGCTCGACTCCCGCTTGTAGAAACCCTCGGTGTGCAGGGAATCCCGGAGCCTCAGGAGCGTGTAATCGATGTGGTGCCCCACCTCGTGCAGGAGCGTCCTCAGATACGTGCGAAAGGCGACGACGCGCCGCTGCTTGGCCGTCCGCATCCAGAGCTGGATCTTCGGCATCTGGCCGCGGTCGGCGGTGTAGAGGCCGTGCAGCTCGCCCCAGCGGGCGTGGGGGCGTGCCGCCAGGACCTCGACCCTCACCGGGGGCATCTCGAGCGCGGCGGTGAGCGCGCGGATCAGCCGGTCGCTGGCCGCCTGCGTGAGCGTCCGGTTCTCCGCGGCGAGCGCGGCGGCCAGTTCGCGCACGAGCGGCTGGAGGTCGCGGGGGCGGGGCAGCCGGACCTCCGTGATGCTGTCGCTCTTGCGATAGATCGCCTGCTTGCTCCGGCTCAGACGCGTGTAGTACGCAAAGGGCATCAGCGGCCGGTCCAGCGGGGCTTGCGCTTCTCGAGAAACGCCCGGGCGCCCTCCAGCCGGTCCTCCGTGGTGCGGAGCAGGGTCGCCAGGTCGTTCTCCAGCCGGAGGCCGTCGGCCAGCGGCAGCTCGAGCCCCTTCACGACCGCCTCCTTGGCGTAGCGGAGCGCCACCGGCGCCTTGTGGGCGATCGCGCGCGCCAGATCCAGCGCGTGGGTCAGCGCCTCGGCGGCGGGCACGACGCGCTCGACGAGCCCGATCCGGAGCGCCTCCGCCGCGCCGATCCGGGCGCCGGTGAGGATCATCTCGAGCGCCTTGCCGCGCCCCACCAGACGCGGCAGCCGCTGGGTACCGCCGCCGCCCGGGATGATGGCGAGGTTGATCTCGGTCAGGCCGAGCTGGGCGTCCTCCCCGGCGATGCGGATGTCGCAGGCCAGCGCCAGCTCGAGCCCGCCCCCCAGCGCGTAGCCGCTGATCGCGGCGATGATCGGCTGGGCGCACCGGTCCATGGCCTGGCGGAAGTCGAGGCGCCGGCGCTGCTCGCGGAAGCGGACGGGCGGCTGGGGCTCGGCGAACTCGCGGATGTCCGCGCCCGCCGAGAAGGCGCGCTGGCCGGCGCCGGTGACGACGATGGCCCGCACGTCGTCGTCGTCCCCCAGCCCGGCGAAGCAGCGCCCCAGCTCGCCGCGCATCGCCTGGTTCATCGCGTTCAGCACGTCGGGCCGGTTGAGGGTGACCGTGGCCACGCCGTCGGTCGTCTCGCAGCGGATCGTCTCGTAGACCATCTACTTGATCACCCCCCGTGCGCGGAGGTCGGCGATGGCGGCGCCGTCGTAGCCGACCTCGCGGAGGACCTGGTCGGTGTGCTGACCGAGCGTCGGTGGCGGGCCGGGATCGTTCGAGCGCGTCTGGGAGAACACGAGCGGCTGACCCATCAGCCGGAGGCGGCCGACCTCAGGATGGTCGTAGAGGTGGAGCATGTCGTGGTGGCGTACCCCCGGATCGTCCATGAACTCCAGCAGCGTCTGGACCGGCGCCGCCGGGATGTCGTGGGCGGCCAGCACCTGCAGCCAGTGACTGCGCGGCTGGCTGGCGAACGTCTTCTCCAGCAGCGGGAGCAGGGCTTCGCGGTTGTCGAGGCGCAGCAGCCAGGAGGCGAAGCGCGGATCGTCGGCGAGGTGCGCGAGGCCGAGGGCCGCGCAGAGCTTCACCCAGAACGTCTGGTTGCCGCAGGCCAGGAAGAACCACTGCCCATCTTCGGCCTGATAGAGCCTGTAAGTCGGGTTGTCGCGGAAGATGTGCTGCTTGCCGGCGTAGTCCACGAAGTTCCCCGACTGTAGCGCGATCGCCGCGTGCAGGAGCGACGTCTCCACCCGCTGGCCGCGGCCGGCCCGCTCGCGAACGAACAGGGCGGCCAGGACGGCCTGGCAGCCGAGCGTGGCCGCGTAGTAGTCGGTGATGGCGATCCGCACGTACTGGGGCGGCCCCCCGAACCCCTGCAGGGCCATCACGCCGCTCATGGCCTGCAGCAGCGGATCGAAGCCCGGCCGATCCGTGTACGGTCCGGTGGAGCCGAAGGCGGTGATCGAGCAGTAGACCAGCCGGGGGTTGATGGCGCTGAGGCGCTCGTACCCGACGCCCAGTCGGTCCGCCACCCCCGGCCGCATGTTCTCCATCACGATGTCGCCGCGGGCCACCAGGCGCTCGACGATCGCGCGGCCCTCGGCAGTCTTGAGATCGACGGCGATCGAGCGCTTGCCGCGGTTCCAGCCGAAGAAGCCCGGCAGCTCACGGAAGGAATCGCCGGTCAGCGATTCCACCTTGACGACCTCGGCGCCGAGATCGGCCAGCATCATCGCGGCGTAGGAGCCGGCGATGTAGCTGGTGAGATCGACGACGCGGATTCCGTCGAGGGCCGGAGCGGACATTTAGCGGCGACCCGGGTTCGCCTCGGTCCGCGGCTGGAGACCGCCAGGCGCCCGGGGCTCCGTCGGTCGAGGCGCCAGGGGGCGGGCGCGAGGGGCGCGGGGCGTCATCCGGCGACGTGGCGGACGATCAGCTCGCGATGGTAGTCGGCGTCGCCGTACATCGGCTCGAGCGCTTTGGCGCGCTTGAAGTAGAGATGCAGGTCGTACTCCCAGGTGAAGCCGATGCCGCCGTGCACCTGGATCGACTCCCCGCACACCTTGCGCGCGGCGTCGCTGACGTAGGCCTTGGCCACCGAGGCGGCCAGCACGTGGTCCTCGGCGCGCGCGTCGAGCGCCCAGGCGGCGTAGTACGTGGCCGAGTGGGAGTTCTCGACCTCGACCAGCATCTCGGCGCACTTGTGACGGATGGCCTGGAACGAGCCGATCGGCTGACCGAACTGCTCGCGCACCTTCGCGTAGCCGACGGCCATCTCGAGACACCGCCGGGCGGCGCCGAGCATCTCCGCCGCCGCACCGACCGCGCCCCGCCGCAGGAGCCCGGCGAGCAACGGCGCGGCCTGTCCGGGAGCGCCGACCACGGCGTCGGCGGCGAGCGGCACGCCGTCCAGGCGCACGTGCACCCAGCGCGTGGCCAGATCCATTCCCGCCACCGGTGACAGCCCGAGGCCGCGCGCCGAGGGCTCGACGGCGAAGAGCGTCACGCCCTCGGGAGCCCGGGCGGGCACGAGCACGACGTTGGCCACGTGCGCCCACGGCACGAAGCGCTTCTCTCCTCTGAGGACAAAGCCCTGGGCCGTGCGCTCGGCCCGCGTGGTGACGGCGTCGGGGCTCCAGTCGAGGTCGCCGTCGAGAAAGGCGATGGTCGCGCGTGCCTCGCCGGTGGCGATGGCCGGGAGCCAGCGCTTCTTCTGCGCCTCCGTTCCCGCCTCGTCGAATGCCGTGGCGGCCAGGATCGTCGGGAAGTACGGGCCGGGACAGGCGGCGTGGCCCATCTCCTCGAGGAGGATCGCGGTCTCGACCATGCCGAGACCGCTGCCGCCGTGCGCTTCCGGGAGCGACAGCCCGAGCCAGCCGAGCTGGGCCATCTCCTTCCACATCGCGTCGTTGTCGCCCCGCGGGTCGTCCCACGACGAGCGGACGGTGGCGGGCTTGCAGTGCACGTCGAGGAACGCGCGGGCCGAGTTCTTCAGGAGTTGCTGGTCGGACGTGAACGCGAAGTCCATGGCGCTATGCCTTCACCCGGTCGGCGCGGATCTCCTTGGGGAGACCGAGCACGCGCTCGCCGATCACGTTCTTCTGGATCTCCGACGAGCCCGAGTAGATGGTGCCCGCCCGCGACCAGAGATACGACGTGGCCCACGTCCCCGCTTCGCCCGAGGCGGTGTCGATGTCGTCCCAGTCGTGGAAGGACGTCAGGAGCTGACCGGCCGGGCCGAGGATCTCGAGGGCCGTCTCGTAGTAGCGCTTCTCGAACTCGGTGTAGG
>DASYUQ010000011.1 GCA_036001065.1 Candidatus Methylomirabilota bacterium | reverse complement strand
TACTACGAGGCCTGCCTGAGTGGCGATGATGCGTTTCGCCGGGAACGGTTCTTGAAGACGGGGAAGGGTAAACGCTTCTTGCGCAACCGCCTCGCGTCGTTCCTGGCCAGATTTAGTACCAACAAGTTGGAACGGCACTAGTCAGCCGCTCCCCGATCGAAGTGCTTCCGGCCCGCAGCCTACTTCAGCCGATGCACGCGCCCGGCGACGGCCCGGACCTGGCGCGGGGCGGCCAGCCAGATGGCCAGGGCCGAGAACGCGCTCAGGCCGATGGCGATCGAGAACGCCAGCGTGTAGCTGCCGGTGGCGTCGTAGAGCGCGCCCGTCACCCAGGGCCCCGCGGCCCCGCCCGCGATGGCCGCCAGCATCAGGGTGCCGAAGATAGTGCCGTAGTGCCGGCCCTGGAAGATCTCGGCCGGGATGGCGCCGATGACGGAGGTGAGGCCATAGCCGAGCATGCCCTGCGAGAGGACCATGACGTAGAGCAACGCCGGCGTCGGGGCCTGACGCAGCAGGAGCAGGGCCAGGTAGCAGAGCGCGAAGCCCAGGCTGCCCACCGTCCACACCCACTCGCGCCCGATCCGGTCCGAGAGGTGGCCGAGCGCGATCTGCCCGGGGATGCCGGCCAAGCTCACCAGGCCCAGCGCCCAGGCCGCGTCGGTCGAGCTGAACCCGATCTCGACCAGGTATCTCGTCTGGTGGACCTGCACCGCGTACCAGGCGAAGAGGCCCGAGAGATAGCCCACCGCGATCCACCAGAAGCGGGCCGTGCGCAGGGCGCGGCCGAGCGTCCAGTCCACGGCGACCCAGGCCGGGTCCACCACGTTCGCCGTCGGGCTGCTGGCCGCGGCGTCGCGCGAGGAGCGATCGCCGTCGGGCTCGAGCCCGAGATCCTCGGGCCGCCGCTTGAGCAGGAGGTTGAGCGGCGCCAGCAGCGCCAGCACCAGGAGGCCCAGCGTCCAGCAGGCGGCGCGCCAGCCGGCGCGCCCGATGAGGGTCCCGAGCCACGGCAGCAGGATGATCGAGCCCACGCCGACGCCGGAGAAGGCCAGGCTCAACGCCAGACCCCGCCGGCGCACGAACCAGTTGGGCAGGTAGAGCGCCTGCCCGGTGTAGCTGAGGCAGATGCTGCCCCCGCCGACGAGGACGCCGAGCGTGGCGTAGAGGTGCCATGGCTGGCGCACCAGCGTGGCCAGCATCAACCCGGCCGCCATGAGGCCCACGCCTAGCTCCATCACCACCCGCGGCCCCTGGCGATCCATCAGCCGGCCGAGGGAGGGGCTCAGGACGGCCGCGACGAGAAAGCCGAAGGAGAAGGCCCCGGCCGTCACGCCCCGCTCCCAGCCGAACTCGTCGAGGATCGGCGGGAAGAGCAGCGAGAAGGCGGTGCGCGCGTTGACCCCCACACCCATCGTGACGAAGGCGACGGCCACGATGACCCAGCCATAGAAGAAGGGCAGACGCGGGAAGATGGAGGGACCCGACCTATTCCGGCGTCTGAATCAGATTCACCGGGGGCTCGCCCCGGGCGGTCCGGTGGATGTTCTCGCGATGAGCTTCGCCCGCGCCTCCAGAATCCCCTCGGTCCAGCCGGACACGTGCGGGGTCATGAGCACGTTGGGCAGCTCGTGGAACGGCTGGTGCGCAGGAAAGGTGGGGCCGGCGCCGGTCGGATAGCGCGCGCCAGCACGTCGTCGAGGGCGTCGGGCCCGCGCATGACGGCGAGGCCATGCGGGTCGGGCTGCGTCGCGTCGCGCCGGATGGCCAGGACCGTCGTGTCGAACGCGCGGGCGCGCCGGGCCACGCACTGGCCGACCCGCCCGTAACCGAGGATCCCGACCGTCCTTCCCGCCCGCCAGCGCGTCGGTATCCTTGAGCCGCGCGGCCAGCGCGTCGACGTCCTTGGTGTGGTCGTTCCAGATCGTCACGCGGTGGTCGGCGACCTTGCGGAAGCAGGCCAGTGTGCGGACCGTGTCCTGATAGTCGTCGAGGATCGTGATGTTCATGTCACCGCCTCCGCCACGGTGGGCCCACCCTAGCCAATTTTTGCCGGTTCGGCTAGTGCCGTTCCAACTATTCGCGCCTAGGAAGGCACCGTGTACGTCGTTCGTGGACAGATTTAGTATCAACTAGTTGGAACGGCACTAGGGGATCGGACGGTGCCCGCGTATATTGGCGGCCGTGAAGGCCGACCAGGGTGCGAGACGACAGCCACGCGAAGGAGCGGCGGGCCCCGGAGGCGGGCTGCTCAGGATCGAGTGCTTCTTCTTCGATTTGAGAGCAAGGACCGGAGTGCTTGCGGGCCCATCATCCCCCAATATGGGTCGAAGCGAGCCAGTCGGACGCGCCGACAAAATCGAAAGGGGTGGCATCATGGGTTACGGGGTGGCGAGAGAGGCGACGGCTTCACCGGCTTTTCCCAACGATGAGGATCGTTGGGCGGCCCTCGTGCGCCGCGATCGGAGCGCGGACGGCATGTTCTATTATTCCGTGCGGACGACCGGTGTGTATTGCCGGCCCTCCTGCGCTGCGCGGCTGGCGCGCCGCGAGAATGTCCGTTTCCACTCGACGTGCGAAGAGGCCGAACAGGCGGGCTTCCGGCCCTGCCAACGGTGCCGCCCGAACGAGCCGGCGCTCACCGAACAGCGCGCCGTGGCCGTGGCCAGGGCCTGCCGTCTGATCGAAACCGCCGACGAGACGCCCAATCTCGATGCCCTGGCCGAAGCCGCCGGGATGAGCCGCTTTCACTTCCATCGCGTCTTCAAAGCCATCACCGGCGTCACGCCGAAAGCTTACGCAGCGGCTCACCGTGCCCAGCGCGTGCGGGAGGAATTGTCCCGGAGCGATACGGTGACGGAGGCGATCTACGGCGCCGGGTTCAATTCCAGTGGGCGTTTCTACGCGACGGCGTCGGACATGCTGGGCATGACACCGACGGACTTCCGCTCGGGCGGCCATGGTGCATCGATCCGCTTCGCCGTCGGCGAATCCTCGCTGGGCTCGATCCTTGTCGCGACGACTCAGAAAGGTGTCTGCGCGATCCTGCTCGGCGACGATCCGGACGCCCTGATGCGTGACCTTCAGGACCGCTTTCCGAAGGCCCGGCTGATCGGCGGCGACCAGGGCTTCGAGCAGTTGGTCGCCAAGGTGGTCGGCTTCGTCGAGGCGCCGGCGCTTGGTCTCGATCTGCCGCTCGACGTGCGGGGCACCGCCTTCCAGCAGCGGGTGTGGCAAGCGCTGCGCGAGATCCCGGCCGGCTCTACGGTGACCTACACGGAAATCGCCGCGCGTCTGGGGGCGCCCAAAGCGGTGCGGGCGGTGGCGCAGGCGTGCGCGTCGAACGCGATCGCCGTCGCCATTCCCTGCCATCGGGTCGTGCGCACCGACGGTGCGCTCGCCGGCTACCGCTGGGGCGTGAAGCGCAAGCGTGCGTTGCTCGATCGCGAGGCCGCCTCGGAGGGGATTCGGTAGCAACAAGCGGAGTGCGCCCGGCACGCCGAGCCCGTACGCTGCCGGCACTCCTCTGGCCGAGCCGCAGGCGAGTCTGCTACTTCGTCGTCATCGTCCAGACGCCGTCCCAGTCGCCGGGCGGCGGATTTTGCAGAAAATGCTCGCACCGCTCGACGTACAGCTGTGACGGCTTGTCGGCGGGGTTGAGCTTGAGCGACTCCTGGAAGCAGGCGCGCGCGTCTTTCCACTCGCGGGCGCGGTAGTGGCGAATCCCGTCGGCGTAGCGCTCGACCATACGCCCGAGGTCCGGAAAGGTGTCCCCGGTGAAGTGATCCATCGCCTCGTAGATGGCGACCGGCTCGTGCTTGCCCTGGACGCGGAGGCGGTCGATCTCCCGCAGCAGGCGGTTGCTCTTGAGCTCCTGCCGCGTGTACTCGCTGATGAGCACCGTGACGCCGTAGAACTTCGTCGCGCTCTCCAGGCGCGAGGCGAGGTTCACCGAGTCGCCGATGACCGTGTACTCCATGCGCCTCGTCGACCCGATGTTGCCGACGACGACGACGCCCGTGGAGATGCCGACGCCGATGTCGATCGGATCCTTGCCCTCTCGCTTGCGTTTGCCGTTCAGATCGCGGAGCGCGACGAACATCGCGTTGGCCACCTGGACGGCGTCGTCCGCGTCGTGCTCGCCGTTGAACGGTACCCCGAACAGCGCCATGACGGCGTCACCGATGAACTTGTCGAGCACGCCACGGTGGCTGAAGATCACGTCCACCATCCGCTCGAAGTACTCGTTGAGCATCGAGACGGTCTCGCGGGCGCCGAGCGTCTCTGACATGGAGGTGAAGTTGCGGACGTCTGAGAACAGGATCGACACCTTCTGATCCTTACCACCCATGACCGCCTCGCCGGCCGCCAGGAGCTGATCGGCGACCTCCGGCGACATGTAGCGGGCCATCGTGCTCTTCATCCGCTTCTCGCTCGTGATGTCCTCGAGCACGATCATCGAGCCGATGTGCTCCTCGTTCACGTCGATCAGGGGATTGACGGCCAGGTTGACCGAGGCCGTCTCCCTCGGGCCCAGGCGGAGCTCCTTCTCGACCGCGATCTCGCGGTGGCCGCTCTGCTTCACCTTCTCGAGGTTGCTCGCGACCCAGGTGTTGGCCCCGGCGAAGATCGCGCCGACCGGCTGCTTGATGACCTCGTGGCGCGCGAGCTTGAGGATACGGAGCGCGGCGTCGTTGGCCGTGAGGATCTTGTCCTCGGCATCGAGCGTGATGATGCCATCACTCGTGCTGCGCAGGATGCCCTCGTTGTAGTTCTTCTCGTTGAGGACGTCCTCGAACAGCTTGGCGTTTTCGAGCGCGACCGTGATCTGCGCCGTGAACGCGCCCAGGCGCGCCTCGTCCTTCGCCGTGAACCCGCCGCCCTTCTTGTTGAGCACCTCCGTCACGCCGATGCCCTCGCCGGCCTTGTTGACGATCGGCATGG
This sequence comes from Candidatus Methylomirabilota bacterium, assembly GCA_036001065.1. NCBI lineage: Bacteria > Methylomirabilota (SeqCode) > Candidatus Methylomirabilota bacterium. The sequence goes on along the minus strand of DASYUQ010000011.1, from coordinate 6,712 downwards.
CCAGAATGCTCTCGGTGCGATAGCCGGTGCGGCGGTCCACCTCCTTGTTGAAGCGCGGGTCGCGGTAGGGATCGGCGATATTCGCGGTCTGGCGCGTCGTGAACACGGCGCCGGCGATGCCGCTGGTCGTGGGGATGCGGATCTCCTTGATCTCGAGCCCCTCGGCGACGCGCGAGAACAGCTCGTTGGTCTTCTTGTCGTAGAGGAAGAGCGTGCCGCGGTCGGCGCTCAGGAGCTCGGTCGTCGCGTGCATGATGCGCGACAGCAGCGTGTCGAGATTGAGCTCGCCGGCGAGGTCGTGCGACAGCTCCAGGATCTGCACCTCCTCGCGCAGCTGCTGGTCGCCCGCGTCGATCTGCTTGAGCATGTCGTTGAATCCGTCGATGAGCACGCCCAGCTCGTCGTCGGACCTCTTTTCCGCCTGTAGCTTGTAGTTCTTGGTGCGCGACACCTGCTTGATGGTGCCCATCAACTCGACGATGGGGTCGGAGATCACGCGCTGCAGGCGATAGGCCAGCACGAGGGCGACCGCGAACAATACGCCGGCGATAGCGCCGACGATGGCGAAGAGGTGGCCGGTCGCCTTGTTCAACTCGTCGAAGCTCGCCTTGATGTAGATCAGTCCGATCGGTTCCTGCTCAAAGACGATCGGCCTCACCAGGACCAGATGGCTCCCCCACTCGTCGTAGCCACCTCTGTGGGCGCGACTGAGATCGACGTGTTCCTCCGCCCCCTCGGTTCGACCGTGGTCCGGGCGCGGCCGGGCGTTGTCAGGCTGTCCCGTCCGCACATACCGGGCGAACACCTCCCCGGTCGGCCTCAGGATGTGCCCGACGACGACGGTGGGGCTCGAGCGTAGCGCGGCCAAGGTATCCCGCGCCGCGACCGGGTCGTTGAACGTCAAGGCGGAGACGGTGTTCGTGGCAATGGCGTTCGCCAGTGTCGTCAGCTCGCCGACCATCGCGCGCCGGGCCACCCTGATTTCGTGGACGACGAACGCGGCGGAGGCCAGGGCCAGCACGATGCAGGTCGCCAGCATCATGATGAGGGTGAGCTTCCTGCTGATCGAGAGATCGCGAAAACGCCATCTCACCGCCTTAGCCCTCCACGATGCTGGCGAGCTTGAGCAGTTGCGAGCTGAGTTTGAGGCCCACCCGCTCGGCGGCTTTGACGTTGATCTGAAAGCGGATCTTGCCCCCGTCGGTCACCAGACCGATGATGCCGCCTTTTCGGGCGAACTCGTCGATATCGCTCACGGTCAGCACGGTGAGGGCCTCCGCGGTCTTCAGGACCTCGCGGACGTTCCCGCTCCGGGAACGACTGATGAAGGCGACATGGCACTTGCTCAGCGTGTCCGGGGTGACCTTGCGATCGACGTGCAGCTCCCTCCCCTTCACGGGCTTCTTCTCGAGGCCGGCCAGGGCCGCGCCGAAGGGATCGGTCCCCACGATGCAGAGCACGAGCGGCGCGCGATCGTTGGGGAAGGCCGCCGACGGCCACTCGGTGAACCGGACGAAATTGAACAGAAAGGCCGCCTTGACGGCGTATTCTTCCACCCCCTGCGCGCGCGGGGCCGGGGCGCTGAGCGCGACCGCAACGAGGACGGCGAGGGCCGGCCACCAGGGATGCGGCGGGCGGGCCCGGAATGTCACCACCGGCCACGACCTCCCTCGGCTAATACTTCACCGTGAGCTTGGCATACACTTCGCGCTGCAGCTCGACCGGCACCGGGCCCGCGATGGCATTGTTGAACTCGCTGTGCCTGGCGTGCACCAAATTGCGCCCGACCAGGGAGAGCTCCAGTGCCTTGGTCGGCCGCCAGGCGATCCGCGCGTCCAGTTCGAGGTACCCGTCGACTTTGAGCTCCGGGATAGGGCCGACATAGCGCGGAATGAGATCGAACTCGACGTTCGGCCCCAGCTCCATGGACGACCTGAGGTAGCCGTAGTGCTGGGGGTCGAAGCCGGGCGGGGTGGCCCCGACGACTCCGGGCTTGCGGTGCAGGCGGACCTCGAGGTAGGTGTAGGAGGCACGCAACCGCCACCACTTCAGCAGGTCGAGGTTGGACCCGACCTCCGTCCCGTACGTCTCGGCGTCGAAGGCGTTCGTCAGGGCGTTCTGGGCGAGGACGTGGGGGACGGGGGCGAGCTGCGGCGAGGTCGGATCGGCAAACGCGATGATGTCCTCGTACACATTGTAAAACGCCGCGATGTCCACGGACAGTCGGGCCAGCGGGCGCGTCCGGTAGCCGAGCTCGTAGGCGAGCAGTTTTTCCGATTGAACATGGGGGTTGCCCGAGCCCTGGACGAGGACCGGGACCGGAACCGCCGGAGGGTTGGGGGGCACCACGGTCAGATTGATGGCCGCCGCCTGCCGGTCGACGATGGACGGCGTGCGCACGGCCCGGGACACGGCCCCCCAGATCGTGTTGTCTGGATTCGGCGTCCAGAGGAGCCGGCCATTGGGTTGCCACTCCAGGCCGGTGAAGGTGTTGTGCTCCAGCTTGGTGCCCAGGATGAGATGCAGCGTCTTCTCGATGATGGTGGTGTCGTTATGCGCGAACGCACTGAACAAGTTGAGATCGCGAGTCTGCGGCGAGAAGGAGACGGTGCGGCCCGGCATCGACTCGAAGTGGTGGTAGCGATACCCGACCCCCGCGGTGAAGTCGTTCCACGTTCCCAGCGGGCGGCGGTACTGAACCTCGACATCCACGGTGTCCAGGTTCACCGTCGCCCGGGGATCCTCCCGGCGACTGAGATCGTAATACGCCTGGACCAGGATACTGGAGGCCTCGGAAAACGCGCGCTGCCATCGCCCGAGAAGGTTGAACCCCCAGATCGGCTTCGCGAGCTGCTCGGTGGTCGCAAAGGGCGGCAGGAGACTCGGGACCTCCAGGGGTTCGCCGACGGTTCCGGTATACCCGTCGGCAAGGATCGTGAGCGTGTCGCGCTCCGAAAGGTCGGCGTCGGCGCGGACGCCGCCGCGGAAGACCTCCCAACCGTCGCCGGCATCCCGGTGCCCGGGCCCCTTGAGCTCCTGGTCGTCGCGATTGAAATACTTTGCATACGCGCGGAGCGCCACGCCGCCCGCTTTCCCGCCATAGCGCACGGTGCCGAAGCCGCGCTCTTCGGTCCCGGCGCCGCCGCTCAGGAGGCCTCCCTGGGTATCGCGCGCGCTCTTGGTGATGATGTTGATGACGCCGTTGACGGCGTTGGCTCCCCACAGCGCCGCGCCCGGCCCCCGGATGACCTCGATGCGCTCGATATCCTCCAGGACCGTGTCCTGTACGTCCCAAAACACGCCGGAGAACACGGGGGTGTAGACGCTCCGCCCGTCGAGGAGCACCAGGAACTTGTTGTTGAACCGGGCGGCAAACCCGCGGGCGTTCACCACCCAGACATTCGAATCGACGCGGGCCACGTAGAGCCCCGGCACCAGACGCAGAGCCTCGGGAATGGTCGTGGCGCCCGAGCGGCGGATATCGTCCTGGGTCAGCACGGAGATGGCGGCGGCCGAGTCAACCAGTCGCTGCGCGTGCTTCGAAACCGAGGTGACCTCGAGGTTCATGAGCGCCTCGAGTGGCAGCTCCGTCAACTCGGCTGGGCGCTGACCGAAGGCGTCGGTGACGCGCCCGAGAGCGAGGCCCAGAGCGACCCCGCCGAGCAACAACTGCCGCGTCCGTCTCGCGCCCATCACGCCATCACCCGGCTTCAGCTGATCGAAGCGCCTTCGGGGTCGGGACGCGGCGAAGTATAACTCAGTGACGCTGACAACCCCCAGCCTTTCGGAACGCACAGCCAGGGCTCCCGGCGCTCCCGCCTGTGGCGGCGAGCCCCGCCGGCCGGTCGCTCGAGATTCCCGCCCGCGCCGCCGCCCGCGGTCACCAATCGGTGACTCCGACCTCGCCTAGTGCCGTTCCAACTATTCGCGCCTAGGAAGGCACCGTGTACGTCGTTCGTGGACAGATTTAGTATCAACAAGTTGGAACGGCACTAGACCGCCGGTCGTGTTCTGTTGAGCTCTTGTTCCACCAGGGCGCCGAGGTCTCGGAAGAGCTGGAGCGCGGCCCCATCCAGTTGCCGGGGCCGAGGATCGAGGATGCAGAGGGTGCCGACGCGGCTGCCATCCGCCACGGCCAGCGGATAGCCGACGTACGCCCGGATGCGCGGCCCACCCGTCACGCCGGGATTATCGGCGAACCGCGGGTCGAGGGTGGCATCGGGGACGACCATCACGTCGTTCCCGTGAATCGCGTGCGCACAGAACGAGACCTCGCGCGGGACCTCGCGGGCGTCCAGGCCATGCGTCGACTTGAACCATTGGCGATCCGCGTCGATCAGACCCACCAGCGCGATCGGCGCATCGAACAGCGTCGCCGCCAGGCGGGTGAGCCGGTCAAATCGTTCCTCGGGCTCGGTATCGAGCAGCCCGAGGCGCCGCAGCGCCTGGAGGCGCCGCGCTTCGTCCTTGGGAAGCGGCGCCCGTTGCCATCGGCATACCGTGCGGAGGACCCACGCCCGGATGCGGGCCCGCGCGTAGAGGCTCGAAAAGGGCTTCACCAGCCAATCGGTCACGCCGGCCTTGCCCCCGGCCCACATGTCGACGCGGTCGTCCGTCGTGGTGATGACGACGGGCACCTCCTGCCCGTAGGTACCCGCCTCGGCCCGGACGGCGCCGCAGACGTCGAGGCCGTCTCGGTCTGGCAGCTGGCGCTCGAGCACCAGGAGGGACGGTCGGTCCGAGCGCACGAAGCGGAGGGCGGCGTCGCCGTCGGCAGCGACCAGGAGCCGGAAGCCATCCGACTGCGCGGCGTCTGACAGGGCGGCCGTGGTCTGCGGATCACCGCTGGCCAGCACGACGGCGTACTCGACCATGGTCGGCGGCGCATTCATCGCGGTGGACACCTGTGCGCCAGCGCTCTCGACCCGCCCGGGGGCGACGCCGATGAGCTCGACGACCTGCCCCTCGGCAGCAGCGAACACCTCCAGCGCTGGGAGTGACCGGGCGACGCGGCGGCGGGCAGCCTCCACGAGACGATCCATCGCATCGTCGTCGCGCAACGGGTCGTGGTGAAACAACGCGAGTCGCCGGACGTCCGACGCGCGCGCGACGTCGACCACGTATTCCATCGTACTGTGGCCCCAGCCCACCTTGGCGGGATACTCGCTGGCCGTGTACTGCGCGTCGTGGATGACCAGGTCGGCGCCGGCCAGGAAGGCCGCATGCCGCTGGTCCTCCCCCCCGAGGTGTTCGCGTTCCGCCCCGGCCGCGAGGTCGCGGGCGTGGGGCTCGTGGTCCGTCGCGTACACGATGGCCACCCCATCGGCCTCCAGGCGGTATCCGAGCGTGAGGGCGGGGTGATTCAGGTATCGCGTCGTGACCAGGATGTCGTCGATGCCGAATACCCCCTCGACGAGCTCGTGGTATCGGATGGTGGCGCCGAGGTCCTCGAGGCGGACCGGAAAATAGCTGTACTGCATTTGGCCGGCCAGGGTCTCGCGGATCGACTGCCCCAGGCCGCCGGGCGCGTAGATGTCCCACTCGTCGCCCGCCGCAAAGAGCGGCTGGAAGAACGGGATTCCCTGGATGTGGTCCCAGTGCGTGTGCGTGATGAGCAGGTGGCCGCGTCGCGGCGCCGGGCCCGCCGTCACCAGCGCGTGGCCCAGCCCGTGGGCGCCGGTGCCGCAGTCGAGCACCACCAGCGTGCCGCCCCCCGACCGTACCTCGACGCAGGAGGTGTTCCCGCCGTACCGGACCGTGCCCGGACCGGCCTTGGCGATCGAGCCCCGCGTACCCCAGAACCGAACGCGCATCGCGATTGCCCCCCGGACTGCGGGCGGTATTCTACTCGGTTCCGGCTCTCTCGGGGCTCGACGGTTTCGGCGGGATACATTTAATCGTGATGGGCACTCCGGCTGCTGCCGAAGCGCCTGTCACCAATGGTCGGCCACGTGGTGCTGAGTCGGGCAGTCCCGCGCGCCGCGTCAGGCAACAGCCGCATCATGCGGCAGACGTTCCCGGTGCCATCGACTTCTCGGGGGCACCGCGATTGCACCCGTCGCGAGCGTTCGATGGACGCACTCTGCAAGCACGTGCACAGCGACCACGCGTCGCGGGAGGTTCCGATGAAGCGCCTGACCGCCGTCGCCGCAATCCTGATCATCGCGAGTGTCTCTACCGGCTGCCAGACACTGACCGGCAAGACGCCCAGGCAACACTTCAACGACAAGTGGCTCAACCACGAGACCAAGGCCAGAATCGCCGCGGACAACCCCCGCGCTCTGACCGCGGTGAACGTCGACGTCAACCGCGGCACCGTGTATCTCACCGGCAATGTGGCAACACCGGAGCAGAAGGCCCGCGCGGAGCAGGTCGCGCGACGCGTCGATGGCGTCCGCGACGTCGTGAACCACCTGGAGGTCGAGACGGAGTCGCGGCGATCGACCGCGGCGTCGCCGTCGGCGAGCCCCGCATCGGGCGCCGTTGTCCAGCACACCGTGACCGGCCAGGTCACGAGCGTCGATCGCGCCACAGGCCGCCTGACGCTCCGCAATGGCGCCCGCGACCTCGTGCTGCAGTTGCCGCCCGCGGCGCTCCAGGACGTCAAGGAGGGGGATCGGCTGACCGTCCGGCTCGCGCTTTCACCGGCGCGTTGAGGACCGCGAGAAAAGGAATCGAGCGGGCGCCTCCGATGCTCTGGAAGCGCCCGCTT
>DASYUQ010000010.1 GCA_036001065.1 Candidatus Methylomirabilota bacterium | reverse complement strand
GTGGCCCTGGCCGGCGTGGGGCCGGCCGCGGCCCAGACCATCACGCTCCGTGGGGCCAGCCAGTTCGACGACAGCCACTCGTTCAACCAGACCATGCTGAAGTTCGCCGAGCTCGTGCAGAAGTATTACGGCAAGCCGGTGGAGTTCAAGCTCCACCGCAATCGCGAGCTGGGCCTGGAGAAGGACTACTTCGGCTACATGAGCCAGGGGCTCTCGGTGGACTACGCGATCGTGGCCCCCTCGCACATGGCGACCTTCTCCAAGCAGGCGACGCTCATGGACATGCCGTTCCTGTTCCGCGACCTCGACCACTGGCGCAAGGTGATGACGACCGGCGACGCGCTCCGGCCCATCGCCGACGACGTGTCGGCCAAGGCCGACGTCATCCTCATCGGCTACGGAGGCGGCGGCGTCAGGAACATCGTGGCCAAAAGGCCCGTGCGCAACATGGAGGAGCTCAAGCAGCTGTCGATCCGCGTGATGGGGGCCCCGATCCAGACGCGCATCTTCCAGGCCATCACGGCGGCGCCGACCGTCATCGCCTACGACGAGGTCTACAACGCCATCCAGACCGGCGTGATCCAGGCCGGCGAGAACGAGAGCCCCGGCTGGTCGCAGATGAAGTGGCACGAGGTGGCGCCGGAGGTCTCGCAGACCCAGCACGCGATCACGATCCGGCCGCTGTGCTTCTCCGGGAAGACCTTCCGCAAGTTGCCCAATGATCTACAGCAGGCGATCCTCAAGGCGGGCCGGGAGGCCGGCGCCTACGGTCGCGACTGGGAGCGCCGCGAGGACGAGAAGATCCTCGAGAAGCTCCGGGCCGACGGCAAGGTGCGCGTCCACCCGTTCGCCCAGCGCGCCAAGCTGCTCGAGCTCGTCGCCCCCGTGAAGATCGCCTTCGCCAAGGAGGTGGAGGCCGACAAGGTCCTCCAGGCGATCGACGCCGTCAAGTAGCCCGCGCGTGGCCCGGGCCCTCGGCAAGGCGCTGGACGCGTGGTTCCGCCTGCTCCAGCTCCTCGTGACCGCGCTGCTGGCCTTCATGATCGTCCCCGTGACGCTGCAGATCGTGTCGCGCTACACGGGGCTGATCCCGCGCTACATCTGGACGGAAGAAGCGGCGCGGTTCTGCTTCATCTGGATCATCATGCTGGGGGCGATGATCGCGGTTCGCGAGGGCACGCACTTCGAGGTGGACGTGCTGCCCGCGCCGAAGAGCGCCCGGGGCGAGGCCGTGCAGCGGCTGATCGTCATCCTGCTCATGCTGGTCGTGGCCCTCGTCTTCGTGGGCTACGGCTGGCGCTACGCGCAGTTCGGCTACACGCAGACCTCCGAGCTAACCGGCATCAACCTCGTCTTCATCCACGGCGCCTACCTGGTGGCCGGGCTCACCTGGGTCGCCTTCCTCGGCGAGCGCATCGTGGCCGCGGTGGCCGTGCTCAAGGGCGACGAGTCCGCGCTCGCGCGGCTCAGGGGGAATCCCGATGTCGCCCGGTGAGGTGGCGGCGATCATGTTCGGGATCTTCGGCGCGCTGATCGTGCTGCGCGTGCCGGTGGCCTTCGCGCTGGGCCTGGCCTGCCTGCCGATCTTCGCCCTCGACGACCGCCTGCAACCGATCCTCATGCTCGGCGAGATGACGAAGGCCTACAACTCCTTCATCCTGCTGGCGGTGCCCTTCTTCGTGCTGGCCGCCACCCTCATGAACACGGCGGGCATCACCGAGCGGCTGATGGACCTGACCACCTGCCTGGTGGGCCAGTTCCGGGGCGGCCTGGCCTACGTCAACGTCGTGGTCAGCATGATCTTTGCCGGCATCTCGGGATCGTCCACCGCCGACGCCGCCGGCGAGGGCTCGATCATCATCCCCGCCATGCGCAAGCAGGGCTACGACGCCAGCTTCACCGTCGCCATCACCGCCTGCTCCTCGGTGATCGGCGTCATCATCCCGCCCAGCATCCTCATGGTGGTCTGGGGCGGGGTGATGAACGTGTCGATCGGAGCGCTGTTCCTGGCCGGCGTGATCCCGGGCGTGCTGGTGGGGCTGTCGCAGATGGCCGCGACCTTCGTCTATGCGCGCCTGCGCGGCTATCCCGTCTACGCGCGCGCCTCGGTGCGCGACTTCATCGTGGCCTTCGGGCGGGCGTCCTTCGCGATGCTGACGCCCGTGATCATCATCGGCGGCGTCGTGGGCGGGTTCTTCACGCCGACGGAGGCCTCCGTGGTGGCGGTCCTCTACAGCCTGGCCATCGGGGTCTTCGTGTACCGCTCGCTCGGCGTGCAGAACGTCCGCCAGTGCCTGTACGAGACGGCGCGCCTGGCCTCCATCTCGCTGTTCTGCATCGGGACGGCGTCGGCGTTCGGCTGGCTGCTCGCTTATTACCAGATCCCCAAGACCGTCGTCGCGTTCCTGGCGCCCTATGGCGTCGGCGTGACCACCGTCGGGCTCATCGAGGCCGGCCTGTTCCTCGTGATCGGGTGCTTCATCGACGCGGTGCCGGCCATCATCATCGCGGGGCCGCTGTTGACCCCGCTGGCCCAGGCCGTCGGCATGCATCCGGTGCACTTCGCCATCATCGGGGTCGTCTCGCTGGCCTTCGGCCTGGTGACGCCGCCCTACGGGCTCTGCCTCCTGATCGACTGCCACATCGCCAGGATCCGGGTCTCGCAGGCCATCCGGGACGTCCTGATCATCCTGGCGCCGATGCTGGCAGCCTTGCTGCTGGTGATCCTCTTCCCGAAGCTGATCCTGCTCATCCCCCGGCTGGTGATGCCCAAGTTCGTGTAGCGCGCGGGCGCCGATGCGCGGTCGCCGTCAGGGCTCTCGCGTCTCCTTGAGCACGTCCTCTTTGGGCTCGAGCCCGAGGCCGGGGCGCTCGGGCAGGGTGACCATCCCGCGCGACGGCTTGGGCGGGTCCTGAAAGATCGCCTCGCCCACACGCCACATCACCAGGTGGAACTCCACGCGCCAGCCGTTCGACACGCCGGCGATGAGATGCATGTTGTGGTGGGGCCAGCCGCCGCCGTTGGCGATCGGCACGTTGAAGGCCTGGGCCATGGCGGCGACCTTCAGGGCCTCGGTGTAGCCTCCGACCCACACGACGTTGGGCTGGAGCACGTCCACCGCCTCGTGGACCAGCAGCTCGCGATGGCGCCACTTGTGGCCTTCGTTCTGGCCGGCGGCGATGGGGATGCGCGTCTGGCGCCGGAGGTTGGCAAGGAGGCGCGCGTCGTTCCCGTAGACCGGCTCCTCGAACCACGTGATCCCGTAGCCCTCGATGCGCTTGCAGAGGTCGAGCGCGTGGGGAAACGCGAAGAGGTAGTTGGCGTCCACCATCAGCTCGACGCCGTCGCCCACGGCCTCGCGCACCGCCCGCACGCGCGCGGCGTCCTCGGCCGGGTCCTGGGCGCCGTTCACCGCCACCACCATCTTGAGCTTGTCGTGGCCCTCGGCGGCGAACTGCTTGGCCGCCTCCACGAGCTGCTCCCGCGTGTACTCCAGGAGGCCGAAGGTGACGTAGGCCTGGACCGTCTGGTTGGCGCCGCCGAGGAGGCGCCAGACCGGCTCGCGGAAGTGCTTGCCCTTGAGGTCCCAGAGGGCGATGTCCACCGCGCTCACCGCCGAGGACCAGACGCCGGTCTGGGCCCGCGGGTTCAGGGCGCGGAAGAGGCTGTGCCAGTGGCGCTCCGTCGTCAGCGGGTCCTGGCCGACGAGCAGCGGGGCGATCTGGCGGTTGATCAGTTCCTTCGTGGCGAACCGTTGGATGCCGCCGGTGAGCCCGTAGCCGGTGAGCCCGGTGTCGGTCGTCACGCGCACGAACACGAACTGGGGCGTGAGCGGCTCGGTGAGCAGCGGCGCCTGGATCGGGACGCGGTGGGTGGTGGCTTCGATGGCGGTGATCTTCATGGGCCCTCCGTCCGGTGCGGGTGCCCGAGGAGTATACCGTCGCTGATCGGCGGTTGACAGGCGACCAGCAGCAGCCCTAGCATTCCCCCGTTCCCCGGTTTCGCCTCAGGAGGTGCGCCATGAGACGACTCGTCAGTCTCGTCGTCTTCGCAACGTTCCCGCTCTCCGCCACGATTGCCTGGGCCCAGGCGTTGCCTTCAGTCCGGCCCCAGGAGGTGGGTCTCGCCCCGGAGCGGCTGGCCCGCATCGGCCCGATTCTGAGAAGCGAGATCGAGCAAGGCAAGCTTCCCGGGGCGGTCCTGGTGGTCGCCCGAAAGGGCCGCGTTGCCTACGCCGAGAGCTTCGGCTTTCGCGACAAGGCCGCCGGCGCCCCGATGACCAGGGACACGATCTTTCGCATCTACTCGATGACCAAGCCCATCGTCTCCGTCGCGGCGGTGATGCTGATGGAGGAGGGGCGCCTGGTCCTCACCGACCCGGTGTCCAAGTTCTTGCCGCCGCTGGCGAAGCTCCAGGTCAGCGTGCCGAAGGTCGATCCGGTCTTCGGCCGGGTGACCTACACGCTGGTGCCCGCGGAACGGGAAATGACGATCCAGGACCTGCTCCGGCACACCTCGGGCCTGGCCTACGGAGAGATCACGGTGAACCAGCCGGTCAAGGAAGGCTACGCCAAGGCCGGCGCGTACCTCCCGACCGGTCTCCCCTTTGACGCCCGCGGGGTGACGCCGGCGGAGCAGGTCGAAGGGCTGGGGAAGGCGCCGCTCGCCCACCAGCCCGGCGCCGTGTGGGAGTACAGCCTCTCCACGGATGTGCTCGGCCGCGTCATCGAGGCCGTCTCGCGGATGCCGCTCGGCGAGTTCCTCGAGGACCGTCTGTTCGCGCCGCTCAAGATGAGGGACTCCGGGTTCGTCGTTCCCCGGGAAAGGCTCGGGCGGCTCGCCCAGCCGCTGCCAACCGATCCGGCGACCGGCAGCCCGATCAAGCTCCTCGACGTGTCGGTGGCGCCAAAGAACGCGTCGGGCGGAGCGGGGGCGGTCTCGACCGCCGACGACTACCTGCGTTTCGGCCAGATGCTGCTGAATGGCGGCAACCTCGACGGCGTCCGCCTGCTGAGCCGCAGCACCGTCAGCTTGATGACGTCGGATCACCTGGCCCGGGTCAACGCTCCAACCAGCCCCGGTGAGCTGCTGCTCGGCACGCCCGGCTACACCTTCGGCCTGGGCTTTGCTGTGCGGCAGGGCCCGGGCGTCGCCGGCACGCCGGGGTCAGCCGGTGAGTTCATGTGGGCCGGATTCGCCGGGACGTACTTCTGGATCGATCCGAAGGAGGAACTGGTCGGCGTCCTGATGAGCCAGGCTCCCGGTCCCATGCGGGTCCAGTACCGAAAGCTCGTCAAGCAGCTCGTCTACCAGGCGATCGTCGACTAGGGGAGCGTCGCCCGCAGGGACAGACCAATGGGGTGATCTGCCGGGGCCCACCGATCCCCTCTCACGTGCGCTCGAGCGCCGGTTTCTGTCTCAAAACATCGTTGGTGCCGCCGAGGCTCAGAAAACGGAGTCTGAAAATGTCGCGTGACGATCGCACGGACGATACCTGGCTGAGCGACGAGCAGCGGGCGAAGTGCGCCCGAGCCGACCAGGCCGAAGCCTTCCGCTCGCCGATCCCGACCCAGATCGTGTCGAACGGCGAATACATGCCCATGCCCCAGACCCAGGAGCAGAAGAGGGTCGAAGCCCGCACGAAGGAGCTCGCCGACGGCGCCGCCGGGAAGCTGGGCATCAGCCGGCGCAAGTTCCTGGCAGGCACCGGGGGCATGGCCGCCGCCTTCCTGGCGATGAACGAGGTCTACGGACGCTTCTTCAACGTTAGTCCCCTTGAGATGTTCGAGTCCGAGGCCTTCGCGGCGACAGGGGCGCCGCGGAACCTCTTCGTCTTCGATGACCAGCTCCACATGGTTCGCTCCAGCATCCTGGGGCCCAGGGTGCTGCGGGCCCTCGCTCAGGGGCCGACCTCGCCGCATAGCGAGTTCCCCGCCAATCCATTCAATCCCGGCGGCCTGCTCGACGAGCTCGGGAGCCCCTGGTCGAACTGGAACGCGGCCCTGATCGACGACTCCATGGGGCCGGACATCTTCCACCTGGTGCAGTTCATCAAGGATCTCTACTTCAACAGCCAGGTGACCACGGGTGTCCTGAGCAACATCACCGGGTTCCTGCCCGGCTTCATCACGAACGGCATCCCGAAAAATACGGACGATGCCGAGAAACTGGAGATTCTCACCGCCGCCCAGACGGCCGCGGTGAGGAACTTCGTCAACCAGATCTCCGGCTCCAAGCGCCTCCACGCCCACGGTCTCCTGTACGTCGGCGTCGGCAACCTCCACAACATCCAGCGGCAGATCGACGAGAACAAGCCCGACTCGTGGAAGGGGTACTGCATCTCGCTGGCGGCGAAGGACGCCGATCCCAACAGCTTGATGCGCGAGTGGCGGCTCGACGAGGACGCCGCCTATCAGACCTACGCGCTCATCAGCAGTCACCAGGCCCGCCTCCGGCGAGAGCGGCCAGGGTTCGGGAACATCTGCGTCCACAAGGGCTTCGCGCCGGTGGACGTGCCCGCAGATGATAGGCCTGAGCGGGGCAACCCCGACGACATCCCGGACGCCGCCCATGACTGGCCGAACCTCAACTTCATCATCTACCACGCTTGCATCGGACCGGTGCTCTTCTACAGCCCCGAGCCGATCCAGCAGCTCTTGAGCAGCTCGCCGCCGCTCCGAGAAGGCGTTCCCGACATCCGCTGGACGACCCGGTTCGCGATGCTCGCCCGGGACCTCCCGAACGTGTACGCGGAGGTCGGCTCGACGTTCGCCTCCACCGTCATCGCCTTCCCCACCGTCTGGGCCCACCTCATCGGCCAGCTCATGAAGTTCATGGGGCCGCAGCGGGTCGTGTTCGGCTCCGACTCCCTCTGGTACGGGTCGCCGCAGTGGCAGATCGAAGCGTTCTGGCGGTTCCAGATTCCCG
>DASYUQ010000009.1 GCA_036001065.1 Candidatus Methylomirabilota bacterium | reverse complement strand
AAGGCCGTTGGAGACGTCTCCTCTGAAGTCATTTGGAAAGCCAGAGCAATCGTTGCCCGCCTGCCCGAAGCTCCCGCCAAACAGCGAATCGCCCTGCACGAAGCGGTACGAGCCTACGTTATGGCAGCCATTGGTCAGCGTTTCGGTCCAGTCCCAGACGCCGCCGACGTTTACCGGGGCTGGAGGCGGCGGTGGCGGCGGGGGGGGCGGGGGCGGATTCGGTGTGATGGGTGTCGTGGGTTCACCGGAGCAGGAGAGCAGCAGTGCTGCGACGACGAGCCGAGTGAGCGCGCGGCTGGTAGCGGCCATGGAAACCTCCTCGTGCAGCGACTGGCTGTGTTGACGCGCAATACGGGTGCGCGTTCTCTTACCTGCTACGCGTAGTTGGGGGCTCGAAACGGACTTGCAGCAACTCGAACAGCTCAGTCCGGCCCCCTGAGCTTGGTACGCGTGCTGACCCAGAGATCGAACATGTCGCTCACGTTACCGGGCCGGAACGCCGAGGCGAAGTACAGGGCCGTACCGTCCAAAGACAGCGCTGGTCCAAAATCATTCGCCTGCTCCAGATCAGGCGGACGTGGAGGGCTATTGATTACGGGGCCCAGATTCACCGGCGCGGACCAGGGATCTATCGTGCGCGCCCGCGTCGCAACCCACAGATCCGTATTCCCGATCGTTCCCGGCCGATCGGACCCCAAGAACATTTCCAGCCCGTCCCGCCGGATGGCCGGTTGTCCATCATTGAACGGGGTGCTGAGCTCCGCCACTAGGACTGCCGAGCCGAAGGTCCCGTCCGGGTGGAGCGTGCTGGCATAGATGTCATCGAGACCATGGCCTCCCGGCCGGTTCGAAGTGAAGTACATGATAACCGTCCCCGTAGCCCCATCCTCGAAGAAAGTGGGGCTGGTCTCGTCCGTCGTTGTGTTGACGGAGCCGCCGACGTTCACCGGCGCTTCCCAGCCGAAGTTGTCCCGCTTGTCGCGCCGCCGAGAGACATAGAGATCGAGGCCGCCGAATCCTCCTCCACGACTACTCGCGAAATAGAGGCGGTGCCCATCAAGGGAGAGGGTTGGAGCATCGTCGTGGCCGGCGCTGTTTATCGTGGGCCCCAAATTCTGGGGCGGTGCCCAGGGGTCGTTAATGCTGCCTCGCTGGGACACCCAAATGTCTCTCAAGCCCGAGCCCCCGCGGCCCCTGCCGGCGACGAAGTAGAGAGAGAGTCCGTCCTTGGTGATGAAGGGGTCGGTGTCGACGAAGGCGGTATTCACAATCGGGCCGAGGTTGACCGGTGCGGACCAGTCGGAATAGCGCGGCACATCAGAGTCGTCGTCAGCATCGTCGGTGTCAATGTCGGCGTCATCGTTGTCATCACCACTCCGCGTGCGGGTGGACATCCAAATGTCCTGACGGCCGACCCCGCCTGGCCGCGTCCCCATGACGTAGAGGGTCGTGCCGTCGAACGAGAGGGCTATGCGCCCTTCATCTGCGGTGGAATTCACGACCGGCCCGAGGTTCACCGGCGTGGACCAGGGGTCGTTGGTGGTCGCGCGGGTCGCCACCCAGACATCGAACGAACCGAGGGTGCCGGTCCGATCCGAGGTCAGGAACAGTTCCAAGCCGTCACGCCGGATGCTGACCTTGGCGTCGCGCAGGGGGCTGCTGAGTTCCGGAACGAGCACCGCCGGGCCGAAAGTCTCGTCGGGCTGCAGCGTGCTCGCATAGATGTCCGTGCTGCCGAGGCCTCCCGGCCGGCCTGAATTGAAGAACAGGGTAGCTGTCCCCGTCACGGGGTCCTCGAAGTAGAACGGCAGGCCGGCGCCGGCACTGTTGACAGCGGCGCCGACGTTCTCGGGTGGCCGCCATCCGAAGCTGTCGCGCTTGTCGCGCCGCCGAGACAGATACACTTCGCTCCCCCCACCCCGGTCACTCGAGAAGAACAGCCTATGCCCGTCGACAGTCAGCATCGGCGCCCGGTCGTCGGAGGCGGTGTTGATCATGGGGCCGAGGTTCTGCGGGGCGCCCCAGGGATCGTCGACGCTTGCCCGCCGCGAAACCCAGATGTCCTGGCGTCCGAAGCCACCGGCGCGGTCGGAGGCGAAGTACAGACTGAGCCCATCCTTGGATATGGTCACTTCGATGTCGGCCGCGTCCGAATTCACGACCGGGCCGAGGTTGACCGGCGCGGACCATGCGGTGAACTGAGGCGGCGGGTCGCCGCCCGCCTGCAATGACGCCATCGACCCAGGCGCGAGCGGAAGCTCGCCAGTCTCCGTACCGCACGAGACGAGCAGCGCGAGCGTAACCAGCGACGTGAGGGTGCACATGGGAGCGCGCTTCATAGAATGCCTCCGCAACAGCGTGTCCGTTTTCCCCCCGGCTTGCGCGTCACCTACAGGCGCAACATGGCTCGCAACGCCGTGAGGAAGCGTGGTAGCGAACGGCACAGACCGGTGCGATGTTGCACCGTCTGCATTCATGGACGCGCGGACGCTTGCCGAATCCGGACGTGGACCCGCGCCGCGACGGCGGGCGGCGGCAGGTGCCGCCGCCCTCGGCGTGGCGATCGCCGTTTACGCGTATGCGGCATCGCGGCCGCATTATCCGCCGGACACCGGGCTACGCGTCGATCCGTTCTCGGTACAAAGTGCGGAGCCTGCAGTATCCGATCTGCGCGACGCGATCCAGGATATGATCGCCGCGAGGCTCATGACCGCGGAGCTCGGTGCTGGGCAACTGCTACAGGGGGAGGTCGGGGGCACGCCCGAGAGGTTGTCGATCGACGCGGCGCTCATTGCCATCCCGAGCGGCGTTGTTCGCGCCCGCGCGCGGGTGCAGGGTAACGCGGACAGCCTGCCGTACTTCACGGACCGGCTCGCCGCGCGTCTACTCGCGGTCCAGGCCGCAAGGGACTCGGAAGAGCTTGCGGCCCTGACAGCAACCTCGTTGCCTGCGCTGCGCGCGTACTTGGCGGGGCGGCAGGCGTACCGTCGTGGCAGGGTGGGTGCTGCTTCCGAAGCGGGCGCGCACTTTGAGCGAGCGCTTTTCCTCGACTCGACCTTCGCGCTCGCGGGTCTGCGTCTCGCGGAAATCGCCGTCCGTTTCGGGATGGCCGAGCGTGACGAGCGCTGGAAGATCGACGCGATCTGGCAACTGAGAGACCGCTTGGGCCCCGCCGACCGAGCCTTGCTCGAGGCGTACCTGGGGCCTCGGTATCCCCAGTCGGCAACGCTTGCCGAGCTCATTGCCGCGGGCGAGCGGGCCACGCTCGTGGCACCGCAGCGGCTGGAAGCGTGGCACATCGCGGGCGTCAGTTTCTTCCGCTTCGGACCGAGGATCGGCTACCCCGGCTGGGAGGCGCGGGCGGCCGAGGCATTCCAGCGCGCGTTTGCCCTCGACTCGACCGAGATCCTCCCGCTCCAATACCTCCTGCTGCTGGCGGCCGTGCAGGGCGACCGAGTCGCGGTCGGGCGGTACGCGGCGCGGGATCGGTCATATCCCGTCGGGGGCCAGCAGAGCGAGTTCATCCAGTGGGTGGCGGCGGCCGTGCTGGGCGACAGTGCCGCCCTCGCGCGGCTGCGGCGGCGGATCCCGGAGATGAGTGGTGTGAGTCTCCAGTCGATCGTGGAGTGGAGTGAAAACCTTGGCCTCGGGCTGGAGGATGCGGATCGTGCGGCTCGTGCTTACGACCAACACTCGACGAGCGTCGGGCAGCGCCGCTCCGTCGTCGTACGACTTGTTCCCTTTTTGCTGAACCGTGGCCGTCCGGGTGCAGCGAGCCGCCTGCTCGCTACGGCAGAGCGAGGGTTCGGGCAAGCTGGAGACGTCGGCGTGTTGGAGTTTCGGATCTACGCCGCACTCTATTGGGACGGCGATTCGAGCGAGGCCGCCGCGGCGGCCCGGTCGCTCGAGGCCTACCTCGGCGGTGCGCCTGTCCCACCTGGGCAAGCGCGTGATCGTCAAACAGCGGCTTGTGCGCTGGCGCACTGGCGGCTCGGCACGGGCGACCTCGCCGCAGCCGAGGCCGCTCTGGGGCAGCTCCGTGCCCCATACCTAGTCGAGTCTACGCCAGTGTGTGTCGCCGCGGCGGCGGCGCAGCTCGCGGCCGCCCGGCGCCGGCCGGATGCCGCAGCCGCACTCGCGCGCCTGGACAGGTTGCTCGCCGCCGGATCGGACGTGCAGCAGCTGTTCCCAACCGTCGCCACAGTGATCGCCGTCCGATTGTACGAGGCGCGCGGCGACCGGCAGCACGCGCTTGCCCTCGCGCGGCGCAGAACCTTCTGGTGGAACTGGCTGCTGTCCACGCCGCTGCGCGAGGAGGGGCGGCTCGCGGCGTTGGTGGGGGACACGGCTGGCGCGATTCGCGCCTACCAACACTACCTTGCCCTGCGGAGCGACCCCGAGCCGCGTCTCAGACCCGGGGTCGATCGAGTGCGCACGGAACTGGCGCGGCTCGAACGGTTCAATCCGGCTCCTTGACCCTGATTCGCGTGCTGACCCAGAGATCATGACCTCCGGAGCCACCAGGGCGACTCGACGTCAGGTAGAGAACCGTACCATCGAAGGAGAGGCCCGCACGACCTTCGTCGGCGTCGGTATTGATGGGCGATCCCATGTTTACGGGCGTGGACCAGGGGTCTGACGTGCTCGGGCGGGTCGCAACGTACAGATCGAAGATATTTGACGCAGCCGGTGGACGCGTGGAGGCGATGATCATCTCAAGGCCATCGCGCCGGATCGCCGTCACGGCGTCCTGGACGGGGCTGTTGAGCTCCGGGACGAGCGCGGCCGGGCCGAACGTCCCGTCGGCGAGCAGTGGGCTCGCGTAGATGTCCGTGCCACCGGTCCCTCCCGGCCGGTTCGAGTTGAAGTAGAGCGTTTGCGTCCCGGTGGCCTCGTCATCGAAAAACGCAACGGTATTCTCGTTGAATGGCGAGTTGACCCCGCTACCGAGATTCTCCGGCGCCTGCCAACCGAAGTCATCCCTCTTGTCCTGGCGCCTCGAAACATAGAGATCAGTGCCGCCGAGCCCCCCGGCACGATCGCTGAAGAAGTACATGCGGTGTTCGTCAGGCGACAGAAACGGGGCCTGCTCGCGCGCCCCCGTGTTGATCGTGGGACCCAGATTCTGCGGCGCTCCCCATGGCTCGTCCACATTGCCGCGCTGTGAGACCCAGATATCCCAGTTTCCGGACCGGAATGAGGCGAAGAACAGGCTCAGGCCATCTTTTGAGATGAACACCTCGAGATCGCCGGCCGCCGAGTTGACGACGGGGCCGAGGTTGACTGGGGCGGACCATGCGGTGAACTGAGGCGGCGGGTCGCCGCCCGCCTGCAATGATGCCATCGGCCCAGGCGCGAGCGGAAACTCGCCGGACTCCGTCCCACACGCGAGGAGCAAAGCGAGCGTAACCAGCGACGTGAGGGTGCACATAGGAGCGAGCTTCATAGAATATCCTCCGGGACGAAGCGTGTCCGCTTTCCTCCCGGCTTTGCGCGTCACCTACAGGCGCAAGATGGCTCGCAACGCCGGGAGGAAGCGTGGTAGCGAACGGCACAGACCGGTGCGATGTTGGACCGTCTGCATTCATGGACGCGCGGACGCTGGCAGAATCCGGACACCGCGACATCACCGGGCTCCTCGCCGCCTGGCGCGCGGGCGACCCTGAAGCCTTCGACCGGCTGTTCCCGTTGGTCTACGACGAGCTGCGCCGCATCGCCCACCGTCAGCTCGGCGCCGAACGTCCCGACCACACCCTCGACACCACAGCCCTCGTCCACGAGGCGTACTTGAAGCTCGTGGACCAGACGCGCGCCCAGCTGACCGATCGCGCGCACTTCTTCGCGGTCGCAGCGCGCGCCATGCGGCGCATTCTCGTCGACTACGCTCGCCGCCATCGTGCTCTGAAGCGCGGCGGAGCGGTCGGACCGGTGAGCCTGAGCGGCGCGGCGCTCGTCGCGGAGGAGCGGGCGGACACGCTGGTCGCCCTCGACGAAGCGCTCACGCGACTCGCTGAGCTCGACGCGCGCCTGAGGGACGTAGTCGAGTGCCGTTTCTTCGGCGGCTTGACGGAAGAGGAGACCGCCGAGGCATTGGCGGTCACGGCCCGCACGGTGCGGCGCGATTGGGTCAAGGCGAAAGGGTGGCTGCATCGAGAGCTGAGGCAGTGACGTGGGCCTACTTACGTGGTTACTCGTAGCGCAGGGAGTCACCACCGCCGCGATTCAGGGCAGGCTCACGCAGACGGACGGCACCGCGATCGCGAGCGCGACCGTACACGTTGTGAACCTCTCAAACGGGCGCCGCTGGGAAGTCGTCACGCACTCAGCCGGCGGGTATGTCATCGAGGACGCCGCCGTGGGCGGGCCGTACCGCATCGAAGCGCGGGCTCTGGGGTTCGCGCCCGAGGCGCGCGCCGGGATCGTGCTCGCGCTCGGCCAGCGCCTGGTCGCCGATTTCGAGCTGCGGCCCGCCGCGATCGAGCTCGCCCCGCACGAAGTCACCGCGCCCGGGGATCCCATCCTCAACGCCGGCCGCACCGGACCCGGCGAGATCATCTCGCGAGCCCGCATCGCGGAGCTGCCCAATCATGGCCGGGACTTTCTCGCGTTGACGACGCTCAGCCCCCACACGGCGATCTCCGTCTCATCCGGCGCCGCCCCCACGGGGGGGATCACCATCGCCGGGCAGAATCGGCTGTACAACAGCTTCCAGATCGACGGCGGCATGAACCACGACGTGTATCGGGGCCGGCTTCCGGGGCGGGAGACACTGCCCCGTCCCATCTCGCTCGAGGCGCTCGAGGAAATCCAGATCCTTCCCGCACCCTTCGATGT
>DASYUQ010000008.1 GCA_036001065.1 Candidatus Methylomirabilota bacterium | reverse complement strand
ACCGCCGGCGTAGATCGCATCGAACGTCTGGCTCCGCGCGAGGCTCACGGGCAAGTCCGGCAGCGCGATATCGACTTCCGTCCCATCGAGATGTCCGCTGTCGAACTCGCCGTGTTCGTGAGAATTCCAGACGATGCAGCGAAGTCCGCTGGAAATGACGACGGGGCGCTGGAGACGCTGACGGAGGAGGTCGAGGCGGTCGACCAGTTCCTGCGCGGGCTCGGCGGGGGCGTCACAGTCGGCGCCCCTTCCGCAACGGCAGCGGAACTCATCGGGAATTTTGAAGAAGCGGCTTGTCACCATAACTCTGAATCCGTAAAATAGGAGCGGTGCCAGCAAAGGGAAGTCGGGCCAGACGACTGTACAAGCGATGCCCGGTCTGCCGTGGGCGGTTTGAGACTTACGTCTCGATCAATAAGAAAACCTGCGGTATGGCATGCGGCAACGCGCTCCGCAGCTTGCGCGTGACCGCGAAACGCCAGCGGGCCTGCGCCGTGTGCCAGGTTATCTTTGTTCCTCCACACACGAAGTCGCCGGGCCTCTACTGCAGCTACAGATGTCGCGGACTCGCGGATAGGAAGCCGTTTGTTGTCCGCAATGGCTACCGGGCACTCTATCTGCCCGGGCACCCGCTTGCCACTAGCCAGGGATACGTTCTTGAACATCGGCTGACAATCTCTCGGCATCTGAAAAAGCGTCTGCGACGCGGAGAGGTCGTCCACCATCGGAACGAGGTTAAGATCGACAATAGATGGAAGAACCTGAAACGCTATCGAAGTCCTGGACGACACACGGCCGATGCCCATACTGTCCGCGGTGCACAGAATGGCAACGCCAAGCTCTCCGACGAAACCGTTAAGGTCATTCGCGAGGCTCCTCGGCGACCATCCCTTCGGGCTCTCGCCAAGCAGCTCGGAGTCTCGGAGTCGACGATCCGCAGAGTTGCCGCCAAAGGTCGGAGCGCAGCCATCGACGAGGCTGGCCGTCGCCTCATCCTGGCATCTTGGCGTCCCGATGGCTGGCGCGCGGTGAGCGCGCTCGCCGCTAGATTCAATGTCTCCGGGCACACGATTCGCCGCGCAGGCCGAGGCGATTCCTGGCGTCACGTCCCCTGAGAAGAAACGGCTTGTCACCGCCCACCTCCGCTCGGCTCCTCGAGCAGAACGCGCCGACACTCGCCGACGTGGAGCTTGGCCTCCCGCACCCAGGGGTCGAGCTCCACGAGGAAGCGGCGAACGGCTTCGCAGCCCTCCCGGATCGGGAGCCGAATATCCAGCGGGCTCGGGGCCGGTCCCGGCAGGCCGCCCATGTAGCCGACGGCCGCAACGACGAGCGTAAGGACCCAGACCTCCGTCACTTGAAGATCCCCGCCGCGTGGTCACGGACATGTTCGTCGATTCGGGTACCGACGGCCACGATGGCGACGGTCAGGGCATCGAGGCGGCCCATGGCGTCCCGGTGAAAGATCGTCGCGGTCGCCGACAGCGCATCGATCCGCCCGAGCACGAGCTTGACCGATACCGTAAACAGCAGACCAATCAGGCCCAGCATGATCGCGATCGCGATGCCCGCAGTGGAGGTATCCATCACGGATTCGCCTCGATCGCGGTCAGGCGAATCCGCGCCGGATTCGCGTCTGCCAGCAGATATCGCTTCGCCACGATCCTGAACACGAGCGCCGTCCCGCCGTGCGCCGCGAGGACCGGATGATTGTCGATCGCCAGGTGGTCACCCTTCTCCACCGAGAGGATGTTCTGCCAGGCCACCAGCTCCACCTGCCACCGCTGCCGCTTCCATCGCCCGAGCCAGAACGCCGCCAAGGCATCCGCCGTTGCGGCATCCTGCACGAAGTCGAAGCTCAGCGTGGTCTCGATCGGATCGGGGAGGCCCGGCTGCGTGAGATCCCGGGCGCGCGCGGTGTAGCGATAGCCGCCGCCCGCCGCCGAGTAGTCACGCCGCGCGTTCGCCACGACCGAGGTGAAGAGCTGCGTCCGATTGCTCCGTGACGCGGTGGCCGGCGCCTGGCTCCAGACGTCGCGGAGATAATCGAGGGTGAGGTCAGCCGTCGGCGCGTCAGGGAGATAGCGCAGCTCGAGCTTCCCTCCCTCGACGTACAGCTCCGAGCGCGCCTGTTCGCCGATCTTGCGGCGCAGCTCGCTGAACTTCATCGGCCCATCGGCGCCGAGGAGGAAGGCCCATTTCAGGCCACCCGTGCTCACGCGTGTCGCGGCCCATCGGCTGCCCAGGTCGGCCAGGGAGACGCCCGGATAGCAGCCGAGCAGGATGCATTTTGCGATGTCGGCCGGGTTCTCGAGGAGCACCTTCGGCGTCCCGCTGATCGTCCCGCTCGGATCGTCCTGCAGCCCCTCGACGTCGCAGGTCACGGCGCCCACGAGGGCCGCGAGGGTCGATGTGGTCGAGAGAAGCGGCACGGAGGTGACATCCGCCCCTTGCGTGACCCGATAGGTATTGATGAACCAGTTGAAGTGGAAGTTATCCGCGCCCCCGTTGATCTCGACCTGCCATTGTTCATCTGCGACCGACGTGCCGGTGTCGTATTCGAGCGTGTAGGACGTTCCCGGAATCGGATTGAGCACGACGTCGATCCACGCCAGCGTCACCGGATCACGCCGTTGGATCACGAATCGCCGCGGATCGCCCGGGCTGAGGCTGCCGCCGAGCACGACGTAGCGCGTCGTTGCCTTCCGGTGGACCGATCCGCCGCCGCCGGTGAACACCGGCAACGTCGGGGTGAGGCCGAAGTTCCAGAACGTCGGGCTCCCGTCGACTGTGTTGGGCGTCGCATCTTGCAGGAGGGGGACGTTCGTGGCGTCGTGCGTCTCGATTGAGCCGGTGATCTCCGTCCGGATGTGGAACCCGAGCACGTCCGTCGGGGTGAAGCTCACGACGGCAAAGCTGCGGCCGGGGACCAGATCGGTCGCGTCGAGCTGCATAGTCGGCGCCTGGCCCGTGGTCGGAGGCTTCCCGTTCACCAGAATCCCGCTCACGCTGTTGATCTTGAAGCCGCGGGCATTCTCGCCGACGGCCACTCGATAGGCATTCGTCCCGGTGCGCGCGACGAAGACCGAGGTCCCATGATCATGGGTCGCCGCTGTCGATCCGTTCACGCCTCGGGTCAGGCCGCTCAGGGTGTTGCCGGATTTCGCGCTGTAGTCAGCGAGCTCTTTCTCGAGGCCGACCTTCCCGGAATCAGGAAAGTCGCCCGCATCCACAAGGACCAGCGTCGTGGCGCTCGCGGTAATGGCGCCATCGAGCTGGGAGACCGCCCCATCGACGACGGGAACGGTCGGGATGTTCTTGAAGGAGCCGAAGACGCGCGGGATCGTCTGACCGACGACCGTGGCCGGGCAATTGGGGAAGTCGCTTCGGAGGATGACCGTGGCCGGGGGCTTGTCCTCCAGCACCAGCGTGATATCGCCCATCCGGAGGTGGAAGAGCTGCTCGCCGATTTCCGTGGGTTCCTCCAGATAGAACGTGCCCACCAGCAGTTCGTCCCCGGTGGTGAGCCCGGCCTCCAGCCGGTAGATCTGGACCTTGGCGAAGGCGAACTCGTAGCCGGTCGTGTTGCGCGGCGAGTAGAGGAGATCGGACACGCGTGCCCGGCCAGCGACCGGCTGCGTGTTGAACAGCGTCACCTCGGCGGTGGCGGGGGCGCCCCCGGCGTCGAGGGCGTTGAGAACCTCCTCCAGGGAACCCCAGGACTGGACCAGGGGCAGCCATTCCTCCCCGAGCTCCACCCGGGCGGCGTCCGAGACGCGTAGGGTGAAGGGTAAGGGAGCGGAGAAGTCGAGTCGCATGAGATACACCGGCCGGACGAACGATTGCGCCGCGGCGAGGCTGGTGGCCGAGCTGAGGAGCTTCAGAGGGCTTCCTCGACGGTCACAGCGACCTCGTTCCGATCCTGGTAGATCCGGCGGCGGATGAGCGAGCCCTCGATGAATTGGATCCACCGGACGTTGCGATCTACATCGACCATCGGGAAGCTCTTCACGCTCTGGAGGGTCTGATCGAATACTGCCGCGAGAGTCGTCCAGTCGACGTCCTTCATGCCAGGCCAACGGTAGGTCAAGCGCGTCCCGACGGCGCCCTTCTGGACGGTCCACACGAAGCCGGCCGGTGATTCATCGCGCTGAACATTGCCCTCCCGACTCTCCTCGCTGCCGTACTCGGGCACAGCCAGAGTGGTCGCGACTCCGAGAAAGAATTCCCCGATCCGTGGCCCGCCAGTCATGGCGGGCACCCGGAGGCGCCAGTAGCGGAAGGTCTGGGGCGGGAAGGTCCGGAGGAGATCAGCGCCGGCCGGCGCGACTTCATCCGCGGTCACCGGCGGGTTCCAGTCATCGCCGAAGAGACTCACGGTGATGCCCGCGAGGTTGTGATTCAGCAGTGCCCAGGCATTCACTGGCTGCGCGCTCCCGAGATCAATCGAGATGTCGACCGGGCCGGCACCGAGCACGAGGCTCAGCGGGGTGAAATCTGCGAAGGCCCACCCCGAGAAGCCCGCTTGCGGCGCCCGCAGCCTGTCCGCGAGCCGCGCGAGGACGCCGCCAGTCACCACCGCCGAGGATTCGAGGAGGTTCTGCGCGAGCAGGGTCACCGGGGAGGCCTTCGCGGCTGACGTGGCCACGGCTGGCCAGCTCGTCACGGCGGCGCGCATGGGGGAGACGAGAAGGATCTCCTGTGCGTCTGTTTGCGCCGGCTGCCTGGTCACCGTGATCACTTCGAGTCCCGAGAAGACCGAGGCGAGCGGTTGATCCATATCGGCGGCCCCCCAAGACAACGCGATCATGGACGTTAGCCCTCGACGGTGCGAAGGCTGTAGGTGCCGAGTCCGGTGGTGGTGGTATTCGCAAAGACGTAGCCAGTGAGGCAGCCGACGACTTGGCCGGTCTCCGTGATCAGCTCGCGCAGATCATCGAATGGCTCCCGGATCGCCACGTTCGCAGCGATGCCGGGGATGAACGCGAGCGGGAAGTAGAGATTGAGCGCGATCACGCCGGCGAGCATCGCGGCCGAGAGCTGGACGTCCTCGACCGAGCGCACACCATAATCACCCGCCTGAAGTTCCATGAAGGGCCCAAGCGCGGCGGGCTGGAGCCGCTGCACGATCGCCGAGGTGGTCATGGCCACGGCCGGCGTGGCGCGAAGTGTCATTCCGGCCTGGTTGGTGTATTTGGTGACCGTGAGAGTTGAAGCGGTCGCTCCCAGCGCCGTTGTGACCTCGAAGGTCATCAGCACGCCCGCGCCCGAGGCATAGCGAGTGAGTGGCACGGAGCTGATCGCCTGCGTGGTGCTGATGTTGGTGTCGATGTTCCCCGCCGCCACCAGCAGATCGACGAGGATGATCTGATTCACGATTTGCGCGTGCGTGAAGCCGAGACGCACGAGATACTTACGGTTGGGCGATACCGGGTTCGACAGACCGAAGGACCAGGCGCCCGTCGAATTCTTGTTGTGCGCAGCCCCGCCCGGAATGTTGGTGAAGGTGCCGGCCACAGGCAGGCCGCCGGCCCGGTAGAGCGAGGAATACGTGTTCGCGACCGTCGTGATCGTGGCCTTCGATAGCGCGACATCCTGGCTGAGCCCGCTGCCCCGCGCGGCGTTGATCCCGTCCTGGCTCGTGATGAGACCGCGCTCGTCGAGGAGCGCGTCCATGACTCGCCGCATCGGCGACTGCTCGAAGACGCCCGGGATCCGCCGCGTGATGCCGAGCGACTCGAGATCCATGGCCAGATAAAACCCGCGGCCAGGAATGAGGCGACCGAAATACTCGCCGCCAGGGCCGCAGGCGGGCACCGAGATCCGCGCACGGTCCCACATTCCCCGCGGCATGGCGAGGCCGTTGGCGGCGAGCTGCGCGAGGTGGCTGGCGATCCCGTCGGGATCGGCGGTGGGCGTGACGAGGATAGTCGGTCCCATAGTTCCTCTGGCTCCTCGGCTTAGTGCTCGATCTCTTCGACTCTCACCTGAGCAACGAAGCGGCGCGCGTCGGAGGCGGTGCCCGCATCGGGTTGATAGAGCACGGCGCCCTCACCCGGCAGGAGGATCAGATCGGCGTCCTCGACCGGATTGCCATCCTCAGGCCACGAGTGCTCGGTCGTGGGCAGTGTGGCGGCCGTGGACGCCATGAGCGGAGGAAGAAAGCTGGCGATCAGCGCGCCCACTGTAACGGTCATTCCCGTAGAGGCCGTCCGCATCGTGAGGACATTGGAGGCCTCGGTCGTCTTGCGCATGGCTGGCGTCACCGTCGCCCCGGAGGCGGTCCCCGTGAACGTGAAGCGCGCCAAGGCGATCCGCGGCACACTGCCCGACGCGGCGTTCGTCGAATTGAAGCGCAAGACCATGCGGACGAACACGCCATCGACCGCCGAGCCGGCTGGATTCTGGAGCCAGAAGAACCCCGTCGTGATCCCGTCCTGGGCGGAAGCCTGGACTGATTGCAGAGCCGGCGAGTAGTGGAACACCCCGAGTTTCGAGCGCTTGCTGACCGGGATGAAGAAGTGCTCTTGAACATCGTCGGCGCCGACCGTGCGCTTCTGGGTCCGCACCTTCTTGCCGAGGTTCGCCGAGTCATCCGGCAGCCGAACGAAGCCCGCGACAGGGATCGCCATGCGTGCTCTCCTTTACGCCTTCGCCTTTTTCAGGGCGTCCACCGTCTGAGGCATCTGGCCGCGGCGCAGGGCGTCGGCGAAGGCGCGGTCATCGAACGCACGCAGCGGGCGCATGGAGCCAGCGCTACGGCCTCGCGCCGTTCCCACGAGGAGCGTGAGGGCCTGCGCCGTCCGTTCGGCGGCCTTGGTCACCGCGCGGAGGCTCATGCCTCCTCCCCGGCGAGATTCTTCAGGTCGATCTGCGCCTGGCGGGCCCACGAGGAGAGCTGGCTCACCACCGAGACGAGGTTGGCGAGCGCCTGCTGGGCAGTCGCAGCGGCTCTCGGCGTGCCGTCGGAGAGCGCCCGGAGCAGGACGTCCCACGAGTCCGTGAGCGCGGCAACCTGCTGGCCGAAGGCCGCCGTGTCCACCCTCGGGGTCGGCACGGCTATCTCGTCGAAGCGGAGATCCTGCCAGGCGCGTTTCAGCGCGCCAATCGATATCTCGAAGCTCGTGGCATCCACCGTCGGCGTGGGCGCAGCCGCCTGCTCGAAGTGGAGCCCTTGCCAGATTCTCTGAAGGGCCGCGACGGCCGTCGTGAAGGCCTCCGTTTCCACCATCGGAGTCGGCGCGGTGACCGCTGCCAACTGCAACGAGTCCCAGGCGGCCCGAAGAGCCATGAGCTGGCCCCGGAAGCTATCGATGTCTATCGAGGCCGAGGCCTCCGTCGCCGGCAACTCCACCCCCTGCCAGGCCCGCTGGAGAGCGGCCAGGGCGGCCTTGAAGGCGTCCACGTCGAGGGTCGGGATGGGCGCGGTGATCGCCGGCAACTCCACCCCCTGCCAGGCCCGCTGGAGAGCGGCCAGGGCCCGTTCGATGGCTGTGGTGTCGGCGCTGGCGATCAGGGTGAGCGGCTTCGCGGCCTCGGCCCGAAGGGCGGCGAGCGCCTTGTCGGCGGCGGTGGTGTCGGCGTCGGCGGTGAGCGCGACCATGAGCGGCTTCGCGGCCTCGGCCCGAAGGGCGGCGAGCGCCTTGTCGGCGGCGGTGGTGTCGAGGCTCAGTCCGGCAGACTGCATCATGGCGGCAGGGCTTGCCGTGATCGCCGCGATCGGAGACTGGCGCAGGTCATCTCGCAAGGCCGCGAGGGCGCGACTCGCCGCAGCAATCTTGCTGTAGTCAATATCAATCACCGGGATCGGCAGGGGCTTGGCGAGGAGATCCCGAAGCCCTTCCCATGATTGGATCAGCAGGTCCGTCCGCCCCTGGAAGACCGCAGTATCGATATTTGCCAGTGCCCGACTGGCCTCCTCGACGACAGCCGGCGTATTCCGGAAGGTGGTCCGCACCTCTTCAAGGCGATCACGGAAATACTGGGCGGTCCGCGCTTGCTCGATAAAGACGTCACTGGCCGAGAGCCGATTCTTCAATGTGCCCAACGTCTCGATCGTCCCGGTGAGCTGATCGCCAATCTGGGCGATCGCCGCGAAACCTTCGCGCAGCCGCGGCCGGTTGGCTTCTTTCTCGATCTGGAGCCGCGCTTGCTCGTAGGCATTGGCGGCGTCCGTCGCCTCCCACCATGCTTGAGTCGCCTGACGCGAGGCTTCAATGTCCCCCTGAAGGACCATGGGACCACCAACGCCGGGAGGTCCGAAGGCAGCACCGGGCCCGAGTGCGGGGCCGGTCGCGGGGACCGATTGCCCGACCTTGAAGGTCGCTTCGAAGGCAGTGCGGGCCGTAGCGAGCTGGCCCATGAGCGCATTCATGTCGAGCCCGGGCAGCACGGCGCCGGGGCCCGTCAGGATCGACTGACGGACGTTCTGCCAGCGGGTGAAATACGCTTTGGCAGTGGCGGCGCCGGTCACGGCCGCCTGGAGGACCAGCAGCCCATCGAAGGCGGTGCTGTCGATCTGCCGCTTCCGGAGCATGTCCTCCCAGGCGGCGCGCTGTTGGGCGGCCGCGTCCTGGATGGCGGCGATCTCGGCAGCCCCCCGCGTCTGGGCGGCCTCGATGAACCGACCGGAGGCGGTGAGTGCCTCGGTCGTGGCCGCGAACTCGGCCGCGCGCCGGGAGATGATCATGCTCGCGCGTTCGCGTTCCATCCCGCGTTCGCGATCGAAATCCTGCTCGCGTTGCTGGCGGATCTTATCGTCCGCCTCCGCATCGATGCGCTCCCGCTCGGCCGCGAAACGGGCGTGAATCGCCAGGCGCTGTTGCTCGAACTGCTGCTGAACCTCGGGGTCGCCGGCCTGTTCCGGCGCCGTCGCGATGAGTGCAGCCTGAGCGGCGCGGACCTTGGCCAGGGCTTCCGCCTCGACTTGGTCGATATTCGCGATACGCGCCTTGCGTTCCTCCTCCAACGCCGCGATCTGTCTATCGGAGGCGTTGAGGGCGATCACTAGGGTGGCGCTCAGGGCCGCGCGCATCGCCTGGTCATTGTCCCGGACGGCCGCGCGCAGCGTGTTGTGAGCGTCGGCGAACTTGTTCTGGGCGGCGACGGTCTCCTCCAGGCGCTTCTTGTAGGTCTCGACCGACGCGCCGAGGCCGATCCACTCCGACATTGCCTCGCCAATCTGCCGAGCGATCAGGAAGGCCCCGACGGCCGCCCCCGCGGCGCCGAGGAGGCCGAATGCGGAGGTCGTGCGCCCCACCGTCATCTCCAAGCTCCCGAGATTCCGTTCGAGCACAGAGATGAACCCCCCGAGCTCGGGGGCAATGACGCCACTGATATCAGCCAGTCGCGTGGCCAGCCGTGTGACTCCACGGGTGCTCCGGTCAACGGTGGCCCCGAAGCGTTCCGTCTGGCTGCGGACGATCTCGAGCGGCTGTCCGGTGGCCGCGGTCGAGTTGCCAAAGCGCTCGATCGCGGCGCGCGCGTTGGCGGTATTGCGGACGAACTGCGCGCCGTCGAGATCGAGCTGAACGACAAGAGAACCGAGGGTGCCCACCAGTTAGCTCTTCGCTCGCTCCCGGTCCTGGGCCTCGAGCGTGAAGTAGGCCATCCACTCGGAGAATTCCCGACTCGACATCCGGCTCTGGAGCTCGGCCACGGTCATCCCCCCGAGCTCGAGCGCGAGCCGGAAGAGGAAGCGGCGCTCGGGCCGGGCCTGGAGTTTCCCACGAGCTCCTCGACGTCACGCGGCCGCAGACCACTTAGGCGTTGTGCGACCTCGTAGATGCGATCCAGGGCGGCGCCGCTCTTGCCCCCGAGCGCGGCGACATCAGCATCGGTGAAGAGCCGAGCGCCCGCCTCATCGACGATTGTGCGCGCCCCGAGGCGGGCGCGGAGATTGGCGAAGTTGGCCCGCCGATCCCGCCCGGCGCCCTCGAAACAGGAGAGATCGAACTCGTCACGCTCCTGGGCGGTCAATCCGCGCACGAGGACCTCGCCACCCCATTCGGGAAGCTGGACCCGTTCCGTCGCGAGATCCGGGGCCGCGAGAATCGCGTCCCTCGTGAGCAATCCCATGTGTGCTCCTTTCTATCGACTCGTGATCTGCCGCAGCCGCTCCCAGATGACCTGTCCCATGACGTGAGCGGCATGCGGCCCGTCTTCGACGAAGGCCGACAAAAGAAAGGAGCGCGCCGGCGTGCCGGGATGCGCGACCTTGGCCCCGAAGATCGTCCCGCCGCTGGCTAGCACACGCTTGTCGGACTTGGCTTCGGTGCCACCGCCGCGCTGCCGGCTCCGGCGAACCTTGCGGAACGCGCCAGCGACGATCGCATGCGGCTTCGTGCCGAACTCCCGCCAATAGGCGAGGGCGACCAGGGAGAATCCGCGCGTGCTCTTCCCTTTCTCCGGACCGATCAGCGCGACCGTGCGCCCGGCCTGCGTCGTCGTGATCTTCATGCCGAGAGACGCCGCCAGCTCGGGCTGATCGGCGGCGCGTTGGGCCGCACTGGCCCGGATGATGTCCGCGCCGGCCTCCAGGCCCGCCTCCAGAATCTCCCGGCGGGAGGCGAGCTCCGCGAGCTTCCGATCGAGCAGCTCGGCGCCGATCAGGCGCGCGCCCCGGACCCGGATCGTCGAGACTCGAGCCATGGAGACCCGACTAAAAGTTGCTCATCACGGTGGTCAACCGGGCCTGGATCGCGTAGCCGAGCGTCACATCTGCCCGGCCCAGGGCCTGGAGGTGCACCTTGATCCGCTCGTCGCCGCTCATACCGAGCGGGAATGCCGTGTACATGACCCGCGGCAGGCGCATGATGAGCGCGAAGGAATTCGCTTTCGTCCAGGAGGCCACGACGTTCACTTCGGACTGGCTGACGAACCGGTTGTAGTCGGCCATCGTCTCGAAGCCGATATCGGCCTCTAGCCGGACGAGCTGAGGCCCGGTGCGTCGGGTCCGAGTGATCTCCGGGCTGTTGGTGAGCGCCAGCACACCCTCCAGCTGGTTGTCGAACGAGATGCTCAGCGTCTCGACGTAATCGACGGCGGCGCCGCCGATCTGGAGGCTGGTGCTGTCGAAGGCGAAGGGGAACGTCCCCGTCGCCGGATAGGTCGGCGTCGACTTTGCGATCGTGCTCGTCGTCTTCGCGAGGACGTCGGCGGTGACGCGAAGCTCCTGGTTGCCCTGTACATCGAGCTGCAGCTTCGTGAACTGCGCGCCGGCATAGCGCTGCGAGCTCGTCACATCCCGGAAGATCTCGAGCGTATAGGGCGGGGTCGCATTGTTGAGGCCGTCGTCGGCCGTCAGGGCCCGGAAGTCGGATTCCCAGAGAAAACCGGAGACGACGACCGTGATGGTCGAGGTGAGGCCGAGTGCGCCCTTCAAGAAATGTCCGAGCAGGAGGGGATGGGCGGGCACGACGAGCTGGCCCCCGATGCGCCGGTAGCCGGCGGTGTCATCATTCTCCGCGTAGTTTCCGCCGACGATGTTCCGGAAGCTGAACCGGTCGATGGCGAGCGTCACGTTCTCGGAGAAGCCTTCGATGAACCCGCCCGAGGCGATAGCGATTGGCGTGCCCCACGAGCTTTCCTTCGCGATCCCAATGTGTCCACCGAACGCATACCCCATGGCTGCCTCCTATGTCGTCGCTTTCACGTCTGCGATCAGGATTACGTCGCCTCTGCTCGTCCACCCATCGCCCGTCTGCGCGCTCGGTAGATCGCCGCCCTCCAGCCAACTCGAAATGACCGTGCCATTGAGCGATCGACTGGCCATCAGGGCGACCTCGACCTTGCCGACGAGGTCGTCACGGAGGCTGATCGCGGTGGCGACGGCGTCGAGACTATAGGCCGCGCATCGGATCTCGAACCGCACGAGGAAGCGCGTCTGCTGGCCCGCGGCCAGAGCCTGCAGCCCCGACGGGGCATCTCGCCGCATGAGATAGATGCCGACGCGTGGGGTGGCCTCCGAGCCGAATTGCAGCTCTTCCTCGATCACCACTTGGGTGCCCGAGAGATCCGGAGCGGCCTTGAGGACCGTCTGAATCGCCTGCTCGATCGCGAAGTAGTCAACTCGGGCCATCAGAACTCGTCCCGCTGCATGCGGACCTGACTCATCTTCAGTCGCAGCTCGTCGAGGAGCCGCTCGCGGATCTCCGGCCCGGCGAGGCGCAGCTTGAGGGCGGCCCAGAACGAGAATCGAGGCTCGATCTGGATGGTGACGACGATATCGCTCGACGCCATCAGATCAGCCGATCCCGGAATTCGGAGCCCCGCCGAGCCCCTTCATCCTCGATCTTGTTCGGATCGACATCCTGATTCGGCCACGCGCCCTCCCAGATAGTCGGGACGTAGTTCTTCGTCGTGCTGAACACTTCAGAAATGTCCGACCGGCCGGCCAGCACGGCCCCCGAGGCCGTCACGAGCGGAAGGCTGCCGTCGGCGATCTTCAGGAGCATCGCGACGGACTCTCGGTAACGATCGGGCCAGGGGCTCGCCGCCAGCCGTTCCGATGTGAAGAGGCGGCGCGTGAGCACCTTGTAGATCGCGATGTCCGTCGCCAGCGTCGTCAGGAGCGGCACGTCGCCGGCCATCGGAAGTGCGTACAGCCGCGCGATGTTGCCGTTGATCTCGGCCTCGGCCTGGCCGGCAAAGGTGGCGAGATGGCCGCTGGTGAGCGTTGTCACGCTCCCGAGATCGGGGCAGCTGATGTACATGAGCCCCACGCTCGTATAGGAAACCGGCGACGTGGTGGGCATCTATGCCCTCACGGCCGGAACACGCTCCAGCGATCCGGGGCGCCGTTCGGGCAAAAAAGATCCTTTCCTGTTGAATCGGTCACCTTCCAGTGCGCCGAATAGGGCGATTTCTCTGCCTCCAGGTCGGACGCGGCCGGAGAGTAGCGGACCACGCCGCTCGCCGAGGTCACGATGCTCGTCGTGACGCTGATTGAAGCGCCGTTGCGATCCTTCAAGAGCAGCGCCAGCGTCTTGCCCGACAGATCGAGCGCCGTGCCATCCGCACGCAACTGAAAGTCCATCGGGGCCGTCCTGGCGTGGACGACCTCGACCCGGCCGGCGGGCACGCCGGCGCCGAGAAAGAGGGCTTCCGTTCGTGCAATCCCGGCCGTGAAGACCGATGCCACCGCCGCCAGCGTGAAAGTGACGACGAGGTCGTAGGTGTCGAACGTCTTGGGAGCGGTGTTCTGATCCCTCCAGTCCAGCTGCGCGACGCCGCGGCCCATCGGGACGCCGGCGACATAGCCGAACCCCTCGCCCTTCCGCAGTACGATCCCCTGCCCACTTCCCGCCCGGTATAGCGGCCGTGCGAACCCCGCGACCGTCGGCATGCCGGCCCGCGCCGGCATCACCACATGCCCGCGCAGTGTCGCCGAGTACATAAAAGCCGTGAGTATGGTCGCGACCGGAACGTCGGCCGATCCTAGGATGACGCCGGGATCGACGTCCGCGACCTCCAGGTGGAGACCGAGCCGGCCGCCACCGCCGTACGGCCAGGTGAAGTTCTTCCGCAGGACGAGCCCGGCCGCAAGCGGCGCCGACGCCGGATCGAACGGGACCGCCGCCAGGGCGGTGCCGTCCGCTGGGGGGCGCCCGAGGAACGCCGCCCGGAGGCTGGAAGCGGCCGTGCTGTCGTTGCTCTGGTGACCGACGTCGATCAGGTCGATGGCGACGACGGCGAGGGTCATGCCGGTGCCCGACTGGTTCAGGATCGCGACGATCGGCGCGGCATCGCCCCCGGCGGCGGAGGCGTCGGGGACCCAGACCGTGTAGGTCTCCCCGGTCGCGACGTTCGCGAATCGGACCGCCATCGTTTGCAGGTGCG
>DASYUQ010000007.1 GCA_036001065.1 Candidatus Methylomirabilota bacterium | reverse complement strand
GAGGAGGACGACGATGACGACCACGTGGAAGCCCGTCGTGGCGGTGACCATGAGCGTGCTGGCCCTCTGGGCGCTCGCCGAGGCGGCCGGGCCCGCGCCGGCGGCGGCCCAGCGGCTCGTGGTGGCCGGATCGCCACCCACCCACGAGGCCACACTGCCCCACCAGGGCTCCATGTCGCAGAAGCTCCCCACCCGCGTCGTCTTCGAGTACCTGACCGACGTCGATCCCACCACCTGGGACTACGAGCGGCCGATGCTGGCCGAGCGCTGGCAGATGTCGCCCGACGCCAGGACCTGGACCTTCTTCCTCCGCAAGGGTGTCCAGTTCCACGAGAACTGGGGAGAGATGACCGCCGAGGACGTCAAGTTCTCCTTCGAGCTGCTCATGGGCAAGGACGCCATCGCCACCACGACGCCCCAGTGGCGGAAGCTCATCGAGCGGATCGACGTGATCGACCGCCACACCGTCCGGCTCCAGCTGAAGTCGCCGGACCCCGACGTCCTCTTCGAGCTGTCGAGCGCCCGCGAGGTCCAGATCGTCCCCAAGAAGTACATCGAGTCGGTGGGCATCGAGAAGGCGAGCCAGAAGCCGATCGGGACCGGACCCTACCGCATGGTGGAGTGGCGCCGGGGCGAGCTGATGCGCTACGAGGCCGTCGACAAGCACTGGCGCGTGACGCCGCAGTTCAAGGAGCTGGTTTATCGATTTGTGCCGGAGGACGCCACCCGGGTGGCGATGCTTCGCACCGGGGAAGCCGACATCATCGAGCTGCCCCGGACCCTCAAGAAGGACGTCGAGACCGCCGGCTTCGAGGCCCGCCGGGCGCTGTGGCCCGGCATCGTCGCGTTCGGAGTCATGGGCGGCCAATACATGAAGGACCGGCCGACCTACAATGCCAAGGCCCCCTGGCTGGACCGGCGGGTCCGCGAGGCCATCAACCTGGCCGTGAACCGCAAGGCGCTGATCGAGCACCTGTTCCTGGGCGAGGCGCAGGCCGCCACCGTGCCGATCATCCCGTCCTGGGTGAAGGAGTACAACAACCCGGCCTGGAAGCCGTACCCCTATGATCCCGACCGCGCCAAGAAGCTCATGGCCGAGGCCGGCTACCCCAACGGGTTCACCGTCGAGTGGCGCGCCTACCCGCTGCCCGGCGTGCCCGAGCTGGTCTCGGTGTCTGAGGCGCTCCAGATCGATCTGGCCAAGATCGGGGTGAAGCTCGACCTGAAGCTCACCGAGCTTCAGACCATCCGGCCCCACTACCGCGACCGCAAACTGGCGGGCATCGGCTTCCTACACCGCACCGGGATCCCGCCCGACCCCGCCACCCACCTGGCGGTCTTCTACACCGCCGGCGGCATCGTGGGGACCGTCGAGCTGCCGGAGATCGAGGATCTCTTCGCGCGCCTCCGGCAGACGGCCGACCCCAAGGAGCGGGCGAAGATCCTCCGCAGCGTCGGCGACATCGTCTACAACGGCTACCACGTGATCCCGATCGTCGACCTCTACGCCCTCTTCGGCGTGAACCAGAAGAAGGTGGGGGCCTGGAAGACGACGGGCTACTACAGCTTCACGCACCTGGAGTACGCGCAGAAGCGCTGACGGCCACCGGCGGGCAAAGTGCAGCGTTACCTGGCGCAGCGAATTTTCCAGTCTGCGGTCACCCTGCTCGTCATCTCACTGATCATCTTCCTCCTAGCCCGGCTGTCGGGCGACCCCCTCCAGATCATGCTGTCCGAGGAGGCGACCAAGGAGGACTACGCGATCGCCGCCCGGCACTGGGGGCTCGACCGGCCCCTCACCCAGCAGTACCTCACCTTCCTCGGCAACGCCCTCCGCGGCGACTTCGGGCGGTCGATCCGCCTCGGGCAGCCGGCCCTGCAACTGGTCTGGGAGCGGCTGCCCGCCACCCTCCAACTGGCCGGGGCGTCCATCGCAGTGAGCCTCCTGATCGCTATCCCCATCGGGGTGCTCTCGGCCGTCCGCCGCGACACCGCCCTCGACTACGTGGGCAAGGTGATCGCCCTGCTGGGGCAGTCGATGCCGAGCTTCTGGCTCGGCATCGTCCTCATCTGGGTGTTCGCCGTCATGCTGGGCTGGCTCCCCGCCTCCGGCACCGGCGGCCCCCAGCACTTCGTGCTGCCGGCCATCGCGCTGGGCTGGTACCAGGTGGCGGCGGTGATGCGGCTGGTCCGCTCGGCGATGCTCGATGTGTTGGACAGCGAGTACGTGAAGCTGGCCCGCATCAAGGGCGTGGAGGAACGGGCAGTGGTGTGGAAGCACTGCTTGCGCAACGCGGCCATCCCGCCCCTGACGTACATCGGGTTCATCGTGGCCGTGCTCCTCACCGGCTCCCTGGTCATCGAGACGGTCTTCGCCTGGCCGGGCATCGGGCTCCTGGCCATCGACGCCGTCCGCTACCGCGACTTCCCGGTGGTGCAGACGGTGGTCCTCCTCTATGCGACCAAGTTCGTCGTCATCAACCTGCTGGTCGACGTGGCCTACGTCTACGTCGATCCGCGCATCCGCTTCCAGCGCTAGCGGGCCGTCGGCGAATGGCGCGAGATCACTTCGGCCACTGTTCGCCGTTTCGAGAGCCGGCTCCGCCGGCGCAACCGCTTCCTGGGGGAGGCCTCGGAGGGGGCCGTTGAGGCCCCCTCCGACTGAGCTAGCGAGGGACGGGGTGGCGGTCACGGCGGTCCGGGTGGGGGCGCAGGCGGCGCCGAGGCGGCGGGTCGGGGGCCGGCGAGCGCCCATGGTCGTCTTCCTGGCGATTCTCTTCGTCATCCTGGTCCTGCCGGCGCTCCTGGCTCCCTGGCTGGCGCCCCACGACCCGCTGGAGGGTCGTCTCTTCCAGAAGCTCAAGCCGCCGGCCTGGCTGACGGGCGGCTCCTGGGAATACCCCCTGGGGACCGATCCCCTCGGCCGCGACATCCTGAGCCGGCTGATCTTCGGCGCCCGCGTCTCGCTCTCCGTCTCCCTGGTGGCGATCTTCATCGGCGGAATCGCGGGCACCGTGCTGGGCCTGGTGGCCGGCTACTTCGGCGGCTGGACGGACGCCCTCATCATGCGGGCCGTCGACATCGCGTTCTCGCTGCCGACCATCCTCCTGGGCCTGGTCCTGGCGGTGGTCATCGGCCCGAGCTTCCGCACGGTCATCGTGATCGTGGCCTTCCTCCTGTGGGCACGTTACGCGCGCCAGGTGCGGGGCGAGGTGCTGAGCGTGAAGGAGCGCGACTTCGTGGCCCAGGCCCGGATCGCCGGCTGCTCGCACCTCCGGATCATGTTCGGCCACATTCTTCCCAACGTGGTGAACACGCTGATCGTGCTGGCCACCCTCCAGGTGGGCTACGTCATCCTGCTGGAGGGCACGCTCAGCTTCCTCGGCGTCGGCATCCCCCCGCCCACCCCGGCCTGGGGCCTCATGGTAGCGACGGGCCGGGCCCTCATCGTGTCGGCGTGGTGGGTCTCGTTTTTCCCGGGCCTCGCGATTCTCCTGACCGTGCTCACGCTCAACCTCATGGGGGATTGGCTGAGGGACCGGCTCGATCCCAAGCTGCGGCAGGTCTGAGCGCGACGAATCCGTCCAGAGCCATGGATCACCCCCTGCTCGAGGTGAAGGATCTCCGCACCTGGTTCTTCACCCGCTGGGGCGTGGTGAAGGCCGTCGACGGGGTGAGCTTCACGCTCGGGGCCAGCGAGACGCTGGGGCTGGTGGGGGAGTCGGGGTGCGGCAAGAGCATGACCGCGCTCTCGATCTTGAGATTGCAGCCCCGCCCGGCCGGCCGCATTGTGGGCGGGCAGGTGCTCCTCCAGGGTGAGGACCTCCTCCAGAAGAGCGAGCGCGAGATGCGGCGCATCCGCGGTCGCCAGATCTCCATGATCCTCCAGGACCCGATGCAGAGCCTCAACCCGGTCTTCAGCGTCGGCGCCCAGATCGCCGAGGCGCTGCGCATCCACCAGGGCCTCGAAGGCCCGACGCTGTGGGAGCAGGCCCGGGAGATGCTGCGCAGGGTGAAGATCCCGTCGCCCGAGCTCCGCCTCCGCGCCTACCCCCACCAGATGAGCGGGGGGATGCGGCAGCGCGTGGTGGGCGCCATCAGCCTGGCCTGCCGCCCGGCCATCCTCATCGCCGACGAGCCCACCACCTCGCTCGATGTGACGATCCAGGCCCAGTATCTCCGGCTCCTCAAAGGCCTCCAGGAGGAGATGGGCCTGGCGCTGATCTTCATCACCCACGACTTCGGCATCGTGGCCAAGATGTGCGACCGGGTGGCCGTGATGTACGCGGGCCGGATCGTTGAGAGCGCCGAGGTGCGCGAACTGTTCAACCACCCGCGTCACCCCTACACGGTGGCGCTCCTCAACTCGGTCCCACGCCTGGAGACCAAGATCGAGCGGCTCAGTTCCATCGAGGGGCAGCCGCCACTCCTCTACGACCTGCCTCCCGGCTGCCCCTTCGCGCCCCGCTGTCCCCACGCCCGCGACCGCTGCCGGGACGAATATCCGCCCGAGGTCGCGGTGAAGGACGGCCACCGCGTCAGCTGCTGGATGCCCGCCGAGGGCTGGGATGGCTGAGCCCGTCCTCGAGGTCCGGGGGCTCCAGAAGCACTTCCCGGTCCGGCGGGGCGTGCTGCTGAGCCGCGTGGTCGGCTGGGTCAAGGCGGTGGACGGCGTCAGCTTCACGGTGGGGCGGGGCGAGACCTTCGCCCTGGTCGGCGAGTCGGGCTGCGGCAAGACCACCACCGCCCGCGTGATCCTGCTCCTCGAGCGGCCGACGGCCGGGATGGTGCTGATGAAGGGCCAGGAGATCGAGCGCCTCCGGGGCCGGGAGCTCCGGCGTTACCGCGCGTCTGTCCAGGCGGTGTTCCAGGACCCCATGAGCTCGCTCAATCCCCGGAAGCGCGTCCGCTCGATCGTCGGCGAGCCGCTCATCGTCAACCGGGCGCTGCCCCGGCGGGCGGTGGCGGCCCGCGTGGCCGAGCTGCTCGAGCAGGTGGGCCTTCCGTCCAGGAGCGCCGAGCTCTTCCCCCACGAGTTCAGCGGCGGCCAGCGCCAGCGGATCGCCATCGCCCGCGCGCTCGCCCTCAACCCGAGCCTGGTCGTCCTCGACGAGCCGGTCTCGGCCCTGGACGTCTCCATCCGCGCCCAGATCATGAACCTCCTCAAAGATCTTCAGGCCGAGCTGGGCCTCACCTACTTTCTCATCGCCCACGACCTTGCCACCGTCCGCTACATCGCGACCACGGTCGGCGTCATGTACCTCGGCCG
Source organism: Candidatus Methylomirabilota bacterium (assembly GCA_036001065.1). Classification (NCBI taxonomy): domain Bacteria; phylum Methylomirabilota (SeqCode); species Candidatus Methylomirabilota bacterium. The sequence goes on along the minus strand of DASYUQ010000007.1, from coordinate 1,933 downwards.
CCTGGTGGAAGTGGCACCCGCCGAGGAGCTCTTCACCCGGCCCCGGCATCCCTACACGCAGGCGCTCCTCTCAGCCGCGCTCCCGTCCCACCCGGACGTGAAGCGCGAGGAGGTGATTCTGCCCGGCGAGGTGCCGAGCCCGCTTCACGTCCCCGCCGGCTGCCGCTTCCACCCTCGCTGCCCCGCGGTGCTCCCGATCTGCTCGGAACACGATCCGTCCGAGCGCGAGGTCGGCGCCGGCCACCGGGTGGCCTGCCACCTCTACTGAACGGGTGAAGAAGGAGACCCCCATGAAGATCTCCTGGACGACAATAGTTGCCGCCCTGTCGCTCCTCGCCACGGCCATGGTCGCCGGCCCGGAAGCCCGGGCGGGGCAGACGGCGGCGAGCATCGAGTACGACTTCGTTACCCGACCCGCCGGGCTGCCGGCGGACTTCGACGCGCCGCCGGGCGGGGGCCTCCGGTTCCTCGCGATCAAGGCCATCGACGGCTTCCGCGTCGACGCCGCGCTCTGGGAGCCCGGCGGCAAGGCACCCGCCGCCACGACGCTGGTCGTCAGCGTCCACGGCAGCGGCAGCGCCTACCATGGCAACCCTCACGCCTTCCTGAGCCCCGGGCTGGCGGCGAAGGGCTACGCGGTCCTCGGGATCAACACCCGGCAGAACGGCGACAAGGTCAACACGGACAACTTCTTCGATGTCCGCCGCGACATCGAGGCCGCGGTGTACACGGCGCGGGCGCTCGGCTACCGGACCCTCGTCCTGCACGGCCAGAGCCTCGGCAACATCCAGGTCCAGTTCTACGCGGCCAGCAACTGGGACCCCGACATCAAGGCCCTCGTCCTGACCAGCATGTTCGCGAACCTGCCCTGGAAGTCCCGGCACCTGCTGGTGCAGGACGAGGAGAACTGGCACCAGCTCGCCGAGGCGGCGTTCAAGTCCCTGCGGGACGGGAAGCTCGAGGCCGTGCTGCCGGTACGCATGGGCTGGATCACCGGCGAAAAGGTACCGCTCACCGGCCAGCATTTCCTGACGTACCGGTGGGAGGCCTCCAGCGCGGCCGACGGGACCTACTGGATCCGGCGCATCCCGCGCCCGATGCTCATGGTGCGGGACGCGGGCGACGCGATCATCCAGCCGTTCGAGCCGTACATGCTACTCTCGGCGGCCACGGCCGAGGGATCGCTCGTCCCGAGCGTCAAGCTCGTCGTACTCCCGAACCCGAAGGGGCGGAGCGCGGCGGCGCACGGCTTCGTCGACAACAGGGCGCCGCTGGTGGAGACCGTCGCCGCCTGGCTCGCCGAGCAGCGGCTGTAGGCGTGCCGGATCACCGCGTCGGCCACGGTAGTACTATGACGCCATGGAGCCACGGATCCTGATCGGCACCGACGAAGGGCTCTGGGAGCTCGGCCAGGCCGGGTCCGTCGCCGTCGAGGCGCTCGCCGGGCAGCCGGTCGCCGCGCTCGCCGCCGCCGGCGCGCGGACGTGGGCCCTCGTGGGCGAGCGCGCCATCTGGAGCACCGACGACGGTCGGCGCTGGGAGCCGGCGGCATCGGTCGAGGGTCAACCGGCGACGTGCCTCGCGTCGACACCCGCCGGGCTCCTCGTGGGCACCGAGCAGGCCCACCTCCTGCGGCTCGCCGGCAGCCGGCTCGAGCCCGTCGAGGCGTTCGATACCGCCGAGGGCCGCGACGCCTGGTACACGCCCTGGGGTGATCCGGCCGACGTCCGGTCCATCAGCGTCGAGCCCGGCGGCGGCGCGATCTACGTCAACGTCCACGTGGGCGGCGTGGTCCGCTCGCGCGACGGCGGGCGCTCGTGGACGCCGACCCTCGACATCGAGGCCGACGTTCACCAGGTCCTCGCCCACCCCGCGCGCCCCGGTGTCGTCCTCGCCGCGGCCGCGATCGGGCTCGGCGTGAGCCACGACGGCG
>DASYUQ010000006.1 GCA_036001065.1 Candidatus Methylomirabilota bacterium | reverse complement strand
TCCCCTCACGTATCTCCGGCGTCGGGCCATGGACCGGGCCCGTCACCGGCACTCCCCCGCCTCGGGTGACGCCTCGCCGCGATTCGCGGCCGTCGATCTCGTCGACGCCGCCGACCGCCCTCTTTGGCGCGGGCGGGCCGTCCGAGGAGGGATCGAGCGACGGGCCGGTCGACCCGAGGTACCGCGAGGCGTTCAACGCGTGCATGCGGGTCCTCGGGTACTGACGCGAGGGCGCTGACCGGAGAGCGCTCGACGCGGTCCTGGATCTCTGCTATCGTCCGCTCCGTTGTCGGCGCCCGGGAGCCGCGTGGCAGCGGCCCCAGGGAAGGCGGTCCAAGCCGCCGCGACCCCGTCACTGTAGTCGGGGACGAAACCCACCGGTAAGCCACTGGTCGCGTGCGCGGCCGGGAAGGGGTGGGGAGTAGGACGATCCGAGAGCCAGGAGACCTGCCCGGGCACGCACATCTCGACCGGTCTTCGAGGGAGGAACCGGGGATCGTGGGCACCACGCATCTCGTTCTCGGCGGCGCGCGGAGCGGAAAGAGCCGGTTCGCGATCGCCAGCCAGCCCCACCACGCGCGGGTGGCGTTCGTGGCGACCGCCGAGGCGGGCGACGCCGCGATGGCGCAGCGGATCGCGCGTCACCGAGCCGAGCGCCCCGGCCACTGGCTCACCGTCGAGGAGCCCTGTGCGCTGGTGGCCTCACTCGGCCGTCTGGCCGGCCGGGCCATCGACGCCGTCGTCGTCGACTGCCTCACCCTGTGGGTCGCCAATCGCCTTCTGCGGGGCGATGCCGACGAGGCGATCCTCGGCGAGGGCGCCGAGCTCGCCGCGCTCATCGCGCGCCGCCCCTGGGACCTGACTCTGGTCAGCAACGAGGTCGGAGAAGGCGTGCACCCCGAGAGCGCCGACGGCCTCCGCTTCCGCGATCTGCTCGGCCTCGTGAATCAGCGCGTCGCCGCCGCCTGCGATCGCGTCACGCTCATGGTGGCGGGCCTGCCGTTGACCATCAAAGCTCCGGCGCCGATCTATGGCTTCACTGTCCAGACTCCTTGACGCGATCGCGTTGCCGGACGCCGCGGAGGGCGAGGCGGCCCAGGGCCATCTCGACCGGCTCACCAAGCCTGCCCGGAGCCTCGGGCGCTTGGAGGAGCTGGCGGTCCGGCTGGTGGTGCTGAGGGGCGAACCACCCCGCGTGGCCCGGCCGGTCGTCTTCACCTTCGCGGCCGATCACGGCGTCGCCGCCGAGGGCGTGAGCGCCTACCCCCAGATCGTGACCACACAGATGCTCGAGAACTTCCTGAGGGGTGGCGCGGCGATCAACGTCCTGGCGCGGCAGGCGGGAGCACGCGTCGTGGTCGCCGACTTCGGCGTCGCCAACCCCGTGGCGCGCGCCGATGGTCTGGTCGATTGTTCCATGGGACCGGGTACCGCGAACATGGTGCGCGGACCGGCGATGAGTCGCGCCCAGGCGCTCCGGGCGATCGAGGCCGGAGCGCGGCTGGCCGAGGAGGCGATCGCGGCGGGCGCGGATCTGCTCGCGACCGGCGAGATGGGAATCGGCAACACCACTGCCGCCAGCGCGATCACCGCGGTCATCACCGGGGCCGCGCCCGACACCGTGACCGGGCGGGGCACGGGCGTGGACGATGCGACGTGGCGGCGCAAGGTCGAGGTGGTTCGCCGCGCCCTGGCGGTCAACGGCCCCGATGCGTGCGACGGTCTCGACGTCCTGGCCACGGTCGGCGGTTTCGAGATCGCCGGGCTCGTGGGTGTCGTGCTCGCCGGCGCCGCTCACCACGTTCCCGTGGCGCTCGACGGCTTCATCTCCGGCGCCGCGGCCCTCGTGGCCGTCGCGCTCGCGCCCGACGCCCGCCACGCGCTGTTCGCCTCTCACCGCTCGGTGGAGCCGGGACATGCGGTGGCGCTCGCGCACCTCGGACTCGAGCCCTACCTCGATCTGGGGCTGCGCCTGGGGGAGGGCACGGGGGCGGCGCTCTTCATCCACCTCGCGCGCGCGGCCGCGCTGATCTACACCGAGATGGCCACCTTCAAGGCTGCGGGTGTCAGTCAGTCGGAGGGGGCGACTCCACAGGCGCGCCCACAGGGCGCGACGACCCCCTCCGAAACCTCCCCCAGGGAAGGGACTGCGCCGGCCAAGCCGGCGCTCGAAGAGCGGCTATGACGACCCGCGTGTTGGTGGTCGCGGGGACGGCGAGTGGCGTGGGCAAGACGACGGTCACCCTCGGCCTCTGCGAGGCGTATCGACGCCGCGGCCTCACCGTCCAGGCCTTCAAGGTCGGCCCGGACTTCATCGACCCGGGCTTTCACGAGCTCGTCACCGGGCGCCCGTCCTACAACCTGGATGGCTGGATGTGCGGGCGCGAGCACGCGCTGGCGACGGTCGCGCGCCGCGCCGCCGATGCCGACCTGGCCCTGGTCGAGGGCGTCATGGGCTGCTTCGACGGCGTCGACGCCACCGGTGAGGAGGGTTCGACGGCCCAGATGGCGAAGTGGCTGGGGGCCCCCGTGGTCCTGGTGATCGACGCGAGCAGCCAGGCGCGCAGCGCCGCGGCGACGGTGCAGGGCTTCGAGCGCTTCGATCCGGATCTCAGCCTGGCCGCCGTGATCGCCAACCGCGTCGGAGGCCAGGACCACGGACGGATGATCGCCGATGCGATCCGCGGCTCATGCCGGGCCGTGCCGGTCGGCGCACTCGCGCGCGACGACGACCTCGTGCTGCCCGAGCGCCACCTGGGACTGGTGACAGCGCTCGAGGGACCGCTCACGCCGGAACGTCGCGCACGCCTGGCCGGCGCGATCGAAGCATCGATCGATCTCGGACAGCTCCTCGCGCTGGCCACACCACTTTCGAGCGCGGGCTTTGCCCGCGCCATCGAACGGGGGAGGGATCGGAAGGGGGGCGAAGCCCCCCGCCGAGTGAAAATCGGCATCGCCCGTGACGCCGCCTTCCAGTTCTACTACGCGGAGAACCTCGAGCTGCTCCGGGCCGCCGGCGCGGCGCTCGTCTCCTGGAGCCCACTGGCGGACGCGGAGCTCCCCGAGGTCGACGGCCTCTATTTCGGCGGCGGCTATCCCGAGCTCCACGCGCGCCGGCTCGGCGAGAACGTGGGCGTCGTCAAGGCCGTCGGCGAGTTCGCCGCAGAGGGCCGGCCGATCTACGCGGAGTGCGGGGGTCTCATGTACCTCGCCGAGGCGCTGGAGGACCTGGACGGCGTGCCCCACCGGATGGTCGGACTCCTGCCGACGACCGTACGCCTGGTGCCGCGGCGCCTCACGCTCGGGTACACCGAGGTGAGCTTCGCGGCCGACACGCCGCTGGCTCCGGCCGGCGCCGCCGCCCGGGGGCACGAGTTCCACTGCTCGACGATCGACCCGGTGCCCGAGCGGGTCCGGCGCGTCTATCGCCTCGGCGGGCGCCGGGGCGAAGAACGGGCGGAGGGTTATCTGATCGGCAGCGCGCTCATGAGCTACGTCCATCTGCACTTCGCCTCGAACCCCGCGCTCGCGCGCGGCTTCGTCGAGGCCTGTGACCCGGCGCGACGGGGGCGAGCGTGCTAGCGGCCGAAGCGCACGCTGACACCCGCGCGGACGGCGTAGTCGGGACCGGAGCCGAGCAGGGACGTCTCGACCGCGGCGTCCAGGGCCAGGGTGGGCGTCAGCCGGTAGATCAGACCGACGTCGGCGCTCAGGCGGTCGCGCTCCGAACGCTGCTCGCGCGAGGCGAAGAAGATTTCGGCGAAGACCTCCAGGCGCTCGGGGATGAGGTCGCGCTGGAGCGAGGCCGAGGCGAGCGCCTGGAGCCGATAGCCGCGGGGGCGCGTTTGGCCGACGGCAGCGAGCCCGGCGTTGACGTCCAGGCCCAGGTCCCACGGCAGCTCGAAGCTGGCCAGGAGCTGCGCGCCGAAGTCCGGCCGCTCGCTTCCGATCGGCGCCTCCGCGATCGGAAGCTTGACGAAGGGCTCGATGCCGAGGTCGGGCCGCCAGGCGTTCCCTTTGATCGAGTCCAGGAACCGGTACTTCACACCCAGGGTGAGATCGCCGTGACCGGTATCCTCGTCGGCTCCCCTGAGCCTCACCAGCGGCTCGCCGGCCACGCCGATCTCGAGTCGGTCGGTCAGCCCTACACGGAGCGCGGCCTGGACCGCGAACCGCCGCTCCGCTTCGCCACCTCCCAGGCTGGTGCGGGCGTACTCGAGGCCGGTCTCGATTTGAACGGCTCCCCGCGGAACCGTCCGGGCGCTGTTCGTCACGTCGGGACGGTCGGGGTCGATCTCGGCAGCGGCTACCGGGCCGGCCGCGACGAGCAGCACGCCGAGCAGCAAGCATGGCACGTGGCGGGCGTTCTCCATGGCGCGCGGCATCGTAGCACACGCTTGGGACCGCTCGTGGTCGCGGTGGGCGCGCTCCTGCTGGCGGCCCCGGCGACCTCGGCGCTGACGCTCGTCGACATGCGGGATCGCCAGGTCACGCTGCCGGCGCCGCCGCAGCGGATCGTCTCGCTGGTGCCGAGCGTGACCGAGTTGATGTTCGCGCTGGGGGGCGAGGGGCGCCTGGTCGGCGTCACCGACTACTGCGACTTCCCTCCGGCCGCCAAGCAGAAGCCGAGCGTGGGCGGCATGATCGCCCCGAGCCTCGAGACGATCGTGGCGCTCCGACCCGATCTGGTCATCGCCACCGACGCCGGGAGTCGCCAGGAGACCCTCGCTCAGCTCCAGCGGCTGGGAATCCCGGTCTACCTCGTCCACGCCAACAGCGTGGCCCAGATGCTGGACGTGGGAGCTCGGCTGGGAGCGCTGACCGGCCGCGAGGTCTCGGCAGCGCGGTTGACCGCGCACCTGCGGCAGCGCATTCGGGCGGTGGAGGTGGCGGTGGCGCCCTTCCGGCCTCCGCGCGTCCTTTATGTCCTGTGGCCGGAACCGCTCGTCGTGCCCGGGCGCGACGCCATCGTCACCGAGCTCATCCGGCGGGCGGGCGGCCAGAGCGTCAGCGCGGAGGAGCCCAGCGATTATCCGCGCTTCAGCGTCGAGGCGGCGGTGGCGCGGGCCCCGGAGGTCATCATCCTGGCCCGCCACGGGACGGGCTCGGAGCCGATCGCCCGCGACCAGTGGGACAAGCTCGGCAACCTGCCTGCCGTGCGGGCCGGCCGCGTACACGCCGTGGACGGCAACGTGCTCCACCGTTACGGTCCGCGCGTCGTCGACGGTCTCGAGCTGCTGGCTCGCATGATCCATCCCGAGGCCTTCCCATGACGCGAGGCGCATGGCTGCTGCTGGTCCTCGCGGGCTTCGCCGCCGGCCTGCTGGCCGTGGTGGCGGTCGCGCTCTTCCTCGGCAGCGCGCGGATCTCGCCGGCAGGCGTGCTGCGGGTGCTCGCAGGGCGCGCGGACGCGGGGTCGACCGAGAGCGTCGTGATCCTGAGCCTGCGCCTGCCCCGTATCGCGGCGGCCGCGGTGGCCGGCGGCGCGCTGGCGGTGGCCGGCGTCGGCTTTCAGGCGCTGACCCGCAACCCGCTGGCCGAGCCCTCGGTGCTGGGCGTGTCGAGCGGCGCGGCGTTCGGCGTGGTGATCGCCCAGCTCTCGGGGGCCGGGGCCGGGGTGACGGACGCGCTACGGCTCACGCTGTTCGGCTTCGGTGGGGCGCTGCTGGCGGGCGGCGCGGTGTACTTGATCGCCTCCGTCCACGGCGCGTTGCCGATCCAGACGCTGCTGCTGGCCGGGGTCATCGTCGGCATCTTCTTCGCCTCGGCCACCACGGTGCTGACATCGTTCATCGACATCAACCGGCTGGGAGGGATCGTCCACTGGCTCCTGGGCAACATCAGTCCGATTCCGCCCGGCTCCCTGGCCCTCTTCGCGGTGCTGGCCGCCATCGGCTTCTGGCTGATCCTGGGCCAGGCCCGCCAGCTCAACGTGCTCGCCCTCGGCGAGGAGGCAGCGCTCCAGCTCGGCGTCAACGCCGAGCGCCTCAAGGTGCGCGTATTCGTCGGCTCGGCGCTGCTGACCGCGAGCGTGGTGGCCTTCGCCGGCCCCATCGGCTTCGTGGGCCTGGTGGTGCCGCACGTGCTGCGGCTCCTCCTGGGCCCTGACAACCGGCTCCTGGTCCCCGCGGCGCTGCTGGGCGGCGGCATCTTCCTGCTGGTGGCGGACACGCTGGCGCGCAACATCGTGGCGCCGGCCGAGCTGTCGGTCGGCGTCATCACGTCCTTCTGCGGCGCGCCGGTCTTCATCTACGTGCTGCGCACGCGCGCCCGGGGGGTCCTGTGACGGCGCTGGTGGAGCTGGCGGGCGTCGACTTCGGCTATCCCGCCGTGGAGCGGCGGCGCGCGCGGCCGTTCGCCCTCACCGGCCTGACCTTCGCCATCGCGCGCGGCGAGATCCTGGGCCTGATCGGCCCCAACAGCGCGGGCAAGACGACCCTCGTCCGGCTGCTGACCAAGGTGGTCGAGCCGGCGCGCGGCGAGATCCGGCTCCAGGACGCGCCGCTGGCCCGGCTGACGCGCTGGGAGCTGGCGCGCCACGTCGCCGTGGTGCCTCAGGATCTCCCGCAGTCCCTGCCGTTCACCGTCGAGCAGCTCGTGCTGATGGGGCGCTACCCGCACGGGCCCCGCCGCTTCTTCGAGACGGCGGAGGACCTGGCGGTCGCGCGCGAGGCCATGGCCCTGACCGGCGTGGCGGAGCTGGGGCCGGTGCCCGTGGACAGCCTGAGCGGCGGCGAGCGGCAGCGCGTGATCCTGGCCCGTGCGCTCGCCCAGCAGCCGCGCCTGCTCATCCTGGACGAGCCGACCGCGCACCTGGATCTCCACTATCAGGTGGAGTGTGTCGGCCTCCTGCGCCGGGTCAATCAGGAGCGGGGCGTCACGGTCCTGCTCGTCTCCCACGACCTCAACCTGGCGGCGGAGATCTCCGACCGCCTGCTGCTGCTCGCCGAGGGGCGCGTGGCGCGGCTCGGCGCGCCCGCTCATGTCCTCGACGAGGCGCTGCTTACGGCGGTGTACGGCTGCGCGGTTCGCGTGGACACGGACGCGGAGACGGGCCGGCCCCGCGTCCGGGTGGCGTACGGGCGTGACGTCTCCGGACGGGTGTAGTCGAAAGGAGAAGCGCATGCGCATCTGCTCGCTGCTGCCGAGCGCCACCGACATCGTCCTGGCCCTGGGTCTGGGCGATCAGCTGGTCGCCGTCACGCACGAGTGCGAGCTGCCGCCGGGCGCGCCCGGTGTGCCGGTGATCACGCGGAGCCGCGTGGACTACGAGCGCGCGAGCAGCCGCGAGATCCACAATCACGTCACGGCGGCCGCGCACAGCGGGAGCAGCATCTACGAGCTCGATCAGGAGCTGCTGGAGCGGCTCGACCCGGACATCATTCTGACCCAAGAGCTGTGCGATGTCTGCGCCGTCTCCTACGATCAGGTCGCCGAGGCCGTGCACCGGCTCGACGTCACGCTGCCCGGCCCGCGCACGGTGCTGTCGCTCGAGCCGAAGGGACTCGCCAGCATCCTGGACGTCATCCAACAGGTGGGCGACGTTACCGGCGTCCCCCAGCGCGCTGCCGCGCTCGCCCGCGATCTGCAAGTGCACATCGATCGCGTAGCCGCCATCGCCGCGCGGGCCACCACGCGACCGCGCGTGTTCGCGATGGAGTGGCTCGATCCGCCATACACAGCCGGTCACTGGGTGCCCGAGATGATCCGTCTGGCCGGCGGCCACGACGAGCTGAGCCGCGAAGGCGCGCAGTCCGCGGAGGTCTCGTGGGCGCAGATCGCCGACTACGACCCCGACATCGTCGTGCTGATGCCCTGCAGCTTCAGCCTGGAGCGCACGCTGGAAGAGTTCGGCCGGCTCGCGCGACCCGACGCGTGGTCGCGCCTCGGCGCGGTGGCCTCGGGGCAGGTGTACGCGGTGGAGAGCGCCACCTACTTCAGCCGCTCGGGCCCGCGCACCATCGAGGGCCTGGAAATCCTGGCCGAGATCATCCACCCGGAGCTGTTCGCGCGGACGTCGTCACCCGACGCGTGGCAGCGGCTCGCGCCGGCGCCGGCCGAGAGGAGGTGAGAGCGCAGACAGTTGCCTGAGGACGCCCCGGATTCAGGGAAGCTGGTGAGGCCTCT